>DATFZA010000732.1:0-3319 GCA_035314765.1 Bryobacteraceae bacterium | reverse complement strand
ATTTCAAAGCATGCCGAGCGGTCTGTTACTCAGCACGCCGCTGACCGCCTCCGCGGCCCCGAATTCCCTTGCGACACCGTTTCAACGTTTCTGGGATCCCTCTGCGTCTTACACCGCAACCGCTCCCAGTCCTCAGCCAGGACCGCCCGGCACCCAATATGTGTTTTCGAACTGGACCAACGGAAGCATCGCCTTCCCTGGTGCAAGTTCCACATTGCCAATCCCCAGACCGCAAGAAATATCGACGGTCGTGGCCGATTTCAGCACTCAATATCAGTTGACCGCCAACGCTTCTCCAGGAAATGGTGGCGCCATTAGCGTTGGTTCCGTGCAGCCGGTCTCAAGCGGCACAACATGGGAGCCGGCGGCTTCAATCGTAAACCTAACCGCAACGCCGCAGCCGGGCTTTGTCTTCACTGGTTGGTCCGGAGCGGTAGCCAGCGCGAGCAGTCCGACCACCACTATAACCATGACTGCGCCCAATACAGTGACTGCAAACTTCGCCCCTGTATCGAGTGCGTCTCCGGCGCATGCCGGGATCTTCCGCCAAGGATTCCTTTGGGTTCTGGACGTCGATGGAAATCAAAAAACCAACATCCCTCCGGACTCTGTGTTCGCTTTCGGTGGAATTCCCGGTGACATTCCGATCACGGGAGATTGGAATGGGGACGGGCATACTAGGATCGGAATCTACCGCCCAGGTAACGGATTATTCATTCTGGACACGAACGGGAACGGGATATTAGATGCGGGCGACGCAGTATTCAACCTGCATATCGGAAAATCTCCCGGAGATATACCAGTGGTGGGAGATTGGAACGGCGACGGCCGCTCGAAAGTAGGCTATTTCCGGCAGGGATTCCTGTGGATTCTCGATACCAACGGGAATCACATTTTTGAACAGGGAATCGACCAAGTCTATGCTTTTGGAGGCGTTGCGGGTGATGTCCCGGTAGTGGGCGACTGGACGGGAACAAGGACCAGCAAGATTGGCATTTTCCGCCAAGGCTTCCTGTGGGTATTGGACGCGAACGGAAATGGCACTTATGACGGGCCCTCTGGAGGGGATCTGCTATTTCCATATGGAGGGATTCCCGGCGATGTTCCGGTAGCCGGCGATTGGACGGGAACCGGGATCGCCCAGGTCGGCATCTTCCGCCAAGGGTTCCTGTGGGCGCTCGATGCCAATGGGGACCATCAGATTGGCGCGGGCGACTTCATATTTGGGTATGGAGGTATCGCAGGCGACATACCTGTAGTCGGAAAATGGTAGGAGCCCGAAGCATGGAGTGTGTTTGTAGCCGGCTGCCAGGAGATGCCATGTTCAGGCACTCAAGTCCACGCTCACAGCCGTATGCGTTAGTAGCGCCTGCACCGATCTGTGCGGGGGGTGCGGAGCGATTCGCGACCCCTGGCGCCCGGCCCGAGAGCACGCCTCTACTCCCCCGCCGTAAGCGCCCGCTGCAGCTTGTCATGAAAGTTTTCGCCCGACTCGGTCCACAGCAGCCGCCGCTCGGCGCCTAATTTATCGTCCACGTCGTGCACCAGTTTCAGCAAGCTCTTGATGTTGGATTGCACCATTCTCACTTCGCCCGGCACACCCGGCTGGGGCAGAAAATTAGCATCCACTCCGAATTCCATCCGCAGATCTTCACCCGTCTCGTTCTCGAAATCGGGACCCAGGCAGACCAGAGTTACGGAAGACGGCGCCAATTTCCATTCGTCCTCGAACTGCCACAGATCCCAGGCCGCTTCCAGCCGGTAGCAGCAATCGCTATGCTGGAATTCGCCCGCCGCGGCCAGGACGTCGGAAAGCCCCGGCGGAGTCGGATAAGCTCGCTCGAAAACGGCCGGCTGGCGATCGTCGATGGGCACGATCCGAAACACCGCCGCCTGCTTCGAAAGCCGGGAAAATGGAAAAAGCCGCAGTAGCTTTTCATACTGCCGGAGCATGTTCAGGCCGGTAAAGTCGCGCAGCCAGTAAGAGAGATAGAGTTGATCGGCCATGAATCCGGCCCCGTGAGCAACAGCAGTTGAGCAACCGTCTGATACCATCGTACTGTTTTCCACTTGAGATCCCCACTTCTTCCTATATTCCTGATCGTCAGCGTCGATGTTCTCGGCCTCACGATCATCCTGCCATTGCTCCCGTTCTACGCCGAGCACTTTGGCGCCAGCCCCGCCGTCGTGGGTCTCTTGGTTTCCACGTACGCCTTCTTCCAGTTGCTTTCCGGCCCCATTCTCGGCCGCATTTCGGACCGCATCGGCCGCCGCCCGCTGCTGCTCGTCAGCCAGGCCGGAACCTTCTTCGGCTTTCTGCTCCTAGCCGCTTCCAGCCAGCTTTGGATGGTGTTTCTATCGCGCATCATTGACGGAGCGACCGCGGGCAACCTCTCGCTGGCGCAAGCCTACATCGCCGACGTCACCCGTCCCGAGGAGCGCGCCAAATCCTTCGCGCTGATCGGCATCGCCTTCGGTATGGGCTTTCTCGTTGGTCCGGGCATCTCCGGCTATCTTTCGCAGTTCGGCTATCAGTACCCGATTCTCATGGCCGCCGGGCTGTCTCTCACCAGCATCGCGGGTACATATTTTCTGCTGCCGTCTTCCGCGCCGGGCCACACTTCCGGGAATGGGGAAGGTGAGGCCAAGCGGTTCACGGTTCTGGATTGGCGCAACTATATGCGCTACTTTCGCATGCCGGCGGTCGCGCAGCTTCTGTGGCAGTTCTGGGCCTTTGCCTTTACATTTTCCACGTTCGTGGCCGGTTTTGCGCTGTTCGCCGAGCGCCGCTTCACTTGGAACGGACACCCCTTCGGCCCCAAGGAAGTGGGCTACGTATTCGCCTACGTGGGATTTCTGGGGATCATTCTGCAAGGCGGTCTCATCGGCCGGCTGGTCAAGAGATTCGGCGAAGCACGCCTCATCCAGGCCGGATTTCTCACCGCGGCAGTCGGCTTGGCGGCTCTGGCGTTTACTCACACCGTTTCCGTGCTGCTGGTCACCGGCGCGTTGGCGGCCACGGGAACCGGCGTGCTGCGCCCGGCCATCACCAGCCTTCTGACGCAAAGGACGCCGCGCGCCGAGCAAGGAACGGTTCTGGGCCTCACGCAATCGCTCAATTCGCTGTCGCAGATCGTCGCGCCTTTTATTGCCGGCCTGCTCATCGATCATCAATGGCTGGCCGCTTGGGCCCTATTGGCCGCCGTCATCGCAACCCTGGGCCTGTTCCTGTAGACTTGTTTCGCATGAGTGCCGGGGCACGCAGAAGCAAGAACAAAAACCGTCGAGAACGCGCGCGGATGGGGACACAGCGGGCTCG
>DATFZA010000731.1:0-9608 GCA_035314765.1 Bryobacteraceae bacterium | reverse complement strand
GATGTAGCCACCAGACCGGGTACAAGAACACCACCATCACAAGCATGGCTTTCAGCAGAATCACCGCCCGCTCGAGCCCGGTCTGGCGGAATTCGGTCCACTTGGTTATCGCTATGCTTCTCGCGGTTTTTGCGATC
This sequence comes from Bryobacteraceae bacterium, assembly GCA_035314765.1. GTDB lineage: Bacteria > Acidobacteriota > Terriglobia > Bryobacterales > Bryobacteraceae > DATFZA01. The sequence goes on along the minus strand of DATFZA010000731.1, from coordinate 9,471 downwards.
CGTAGCGCGCGCGGAAGGTGTACCGTAAGGAGCTTCTTCAAGGCTTCCTCAACAGAAACCGCTTCAGCCGGGCCACCACTTCCATGGGGCTGAACGGCTTGGTGATGTAATCGTCCGCGCCCAACCCAAAACCGCGCAATACGTCGGCCTCGGCCTGCCGGGCGGTGAGCAGAATCGTCACCGTGTTGCTCATCGCCGGATCCCGTTTCAATTCCGCCAGCACCTGAAACCCGTCCAGGCCGGGCAAGCTGACATCCACCATCACGGCGTCGGCCTGCTTCGCTTTGGCCAATGCCAGCGTGTTTACGCCATTCTCGGCCACATGGCAGTCGATGCCTTCCTGCGCCAGAACGGCGTGCAGCAGCGTGCTGGCAGCGGTATCGGCGTCGCCGATAATCACCAGTTTGCGGCCGGCTTTCTTGCCTCGGCGCGTTCTGGAGGCTTCTATCCTAACCAGCAGAGTCGCTGCCCGCCAAATGGCGTCTTCGACAGCCCATGGCGCCGGAATAAATTCCCGCGGGCCGCCATGTGTCCAGAGCGCGACAGCGCTGAGCGCGTCGCGGCCTCCCATGATCAGCGCCGGACGTTTGGTTTTCAGGGCGCTTCCGGGATAGAGGACACCGGGTTCGCCCCACTCCGGCCTGGCCTGCATCATCAGCAAATCGCAGCCGCTGGTGGACCCTTTCTTGAACTCCGCCTCTTCATGACCCAGGATGAGAAACGAGCAATATTGGGCCGCCAGCGCGCTGCCCAGCAGCGCGGCGGCGTCTCCCGAAAACCCGATCACGGCCACCGTCTTGCCCGCGAGAACGGGATGCCGTTCGTTCGCCGGCCGTTCCGTCTCTTGCTGAGCGGCGTCATCAGCGGTCTCCGCTACCGCGGCGTCCGGCTTTGCCGGTGCGTTGTCCACTTTCGCCGGTGCGCTGTCCGCTTTCAAGTGTTCCGTGGCGGTCGAGGAGGTTGCAGTGCCGCTGCCATTCCCGGCTCCCGAAGTTGCCGGCGCGGGCAGAGTGGACGTCGCGCCGGAGGGCAACGTCGAGCCTACATGCGCCGCAAACGCCAATAGCTCCGTTTCACCATCCGCTCCGGCGGGAGCGTAACCCTCGAGCGGATCGAGTTCAGCCTCCTCTGCGTCTGTCTCCGAATCGTCCGCGCCTAAGTGTGAAGAGAGACTGCTTAGACTTTTCGAGTGCTCCGAGGCGTGTCCCGGTGTATGCCCATTCGTGGCGCTGCGCAGATTCCCATCGCTGGGTGGGTTCCCGCTGTGCCGGTTCCCATCGATGTGCGACGGCAATCGCCCGTCCAGCGTCTGCGAAGATGCAACTGTCTTGCGCCGGAAGGTCAACCCGAGTCCGCGATACTCGCGCACTTGGTGTATCCCCTCCTGAAAAACTTCGGTTTCGACGATGCCGAGGCGCGAAGCGAGCGCGCTAAACAATCGCGAACCTCCGCCGTTCTTACCGGTGGTCATCTATCCTCGTTACAACGCATGTCGGCGTTCGCCGGAACTGTTTCTTATCAGACGTTTGGTGCTACTGGTTCATTCGTCGAGATAGAGGTATTACTTTAGGCCAAGGCCTAGGGGCTAACTGGGACTCCATGGCCCTTCAATGAGCCCCAAGGTGAAGAGAACTAAAGGTTAAGCCTCAACTAGCCGATCAATTCCGTAGAGCATGGTACTAAGGGGATTCCGCTACCCGCTTCTGGTCGTCGGGCTAACACTTGTGGTGTCAGTACAGTACTTATGCGCCGAAGATGACGTTCTCACCCAGGCGCGCCAATTAGCCACTCACAAACAACGGCCTAAGGCTCTATCGCTCCTGGACGCCTACCTCTCGCAACACCCCACTGACAGCGACGCCCAGTTGCTCCGCGGGTTGATCCAATCCTGGGAGGGAAACTACTATTCTGCGCGCCAGGATTTGCAAGCCGTCTGGACGAAGCACCCGGCATATGCCGATGCCGCCCTGGGACTGGTCAATGTCGAGATTTGGACCGGCGACTTGCTTCGGGCCGAACAGATCACGGGTCAGTTTCTCGCGGAAAATTCGGACAATCTGCCGATGCTTTTGGCGCGAGCCAAGGTCCTCGCCAAAATGAATCGCCATCGTGACGCGTTGGAGATATTGAAGGTAATTCTGGCGCGCGAGCCGCGCAACGAGGAAGCGTTAGATCTCCGCCGGGACTTGCGGGACCTGGATCGCGCGTGGCAAAGCGGATCGTCCTATGACTTCATCAAGTATGGAAACAGCTCCTCCACCTGGCAGGAGGAGTCGATCAGCCTGAAGCGCGGCTTGAACGCCGGGTCTCTCATTTTCCGATTCTCGGAAGCCTCGCGTTTTGGCCTGAACAGTTCGCTCGCTGAAGTGGACTGGTACCCGGCGCTGCGCCCGGGCACCTATTTGTATCTGAATGCCGGCTACTCGCCGCAAGGCGAGCTGTATCCGACGTATCGCGGAGCGGCCGAAATCTTCCAAAACCTTGGTAAGGGTTTTGAGGCATCTTTAGGGATGCGAAGGCTCGCATTTACTAGCTCGCACATCAACATTTTCACCGGAAGCTTCGGCCGATATCACAAAAACTGGTATGGATCGCTCAGAACGTATATCGTGCCGGATAGCCATCAGGGAACTTCTGTGTCTTACCAACTCCTGGCGAGGCGATATTTCCATGACAGCCAACGCTATGTCAGTTTCCGCTACAGCCGGGGATCCACTCCGTTTGAGGTCCAGAGCATCAACGAAGTGGGCATTCTGAATTCGTCGGCGTATTTGGGAGAGTTGAATTGGCAGGTCGCCGAACGGGTCTTCTTTAACATCCTGGCGGGTACGGCCATCGAAGACCGCATTGATACGACGGGTCTCCGGCAATACTCGCTCACGGCGACTTTCTATTACCGGTTTTAAGTTGTGGACGTCCCTTTCATCCGGTTCGCGTTTCCCGCGCTGATCCTCTACTTGTTCTGGTGGGCATTCGTCGTGAACCCGTATATGGATGAGGCCGCCGAAGAAAACGCCGACGGCCACAGCCTCTCCGTCTCCGCCACTCAGGAGATGCTGGCGCTGAGCCGGCAGTTGATCAAGGACAAGCGCTTGCAAGAAGCATTGGTTCCACTCAGTAGGCTGCATTTGGCCTACCCGGAAAACCAGATTTATCTCCAGCAATTGGCGGAAACCCACGACGCGCTAGGAAATTATCGCGAGGCGGCGAAAATGTGGGAAGGCTACCTGCAATACTCCCCGACGCCGCTTGAAGGCTGCCCGCAGATTGGCCAGTCGTACGACAAGGCCGGCATGGCGGCCGAGTCCCTCAATGCGTTTGAGCGCTGTTGGAAGATTGACCAGGATTACTCAGACTCCATCCTCTTTTATGCGCACGCTCTCGAGCTGGACGGACAGTTCAAGAAGGCGTTGGAACTGTATCAGCACGGCGTGAAACTCAACCCTGGTTACACCGATCTCAACATCGGCCTGGCGCGCATGGAGATGCGGGCGGGACAATACGCTTCGGCCCGCACGCGCATCGACAAGGTTCTAGTGAACTATCCGAACTACGCGGACGCGCTGCTCACGGCGGGGTTGGTGTACTCTTCGCAAGGCGACAAGCGCGGAGCGATCAAGCTTCTGGAGCACGCCCATGAACTGTCGCCGAAATACAAGGACGTGATCGCGGTTCTGGATCATCTGCAAGGCCGCGCCAAGCCTGTGGGGCAGGTTAGTAACCCGCGGCGGGTTAGTAACCCGCCCAAAGCCTCCAAACCGGAGGCCCGATGAAGCTGGCCGGACGCTCTCGAAAGCCGGTCTCTAGGCCAAGCGCCAGGGGGACACAGCTACGATAAATTTGACCGAAGGAACTCGGACTCAAGCCCGCTGTGTCCCCGTCCGCGCCGCGAACTTGCCGTCTATTAATCTTCCTGCGCGCTCCGTCGCTCATGCGAAACAGGCTAGAGACCTGTTTGCTCGCAACACGCGCCGAATTAATACCCCGCCCCCGCCCATACCGGAGGCCCGATGAAACTGGCCGCTAAGACCCTCTACGCTGTCTTCTTTCTACTTACCTCCATTTACGGACTCTTGGCTTTTATTCCCTTCACCTTCCAGCAAGTGATCAAAGGCGAGCTATTTCCGCCTCTCAATCAATTTGGCCGCATGCAGCCCTACTTATTCTGGTTTGTATTGTTCTTGGTCAATCTAGCTGTCGGAGTCGCGCGCACCCGCGCCAGCACCCTTTTCGTCAGCGCCAATATTTTACTGGGCATCTACTTGTTCCGCTGGCCGGTGCTGACGCATTTAGAAAACAACGGCGCATCCATGGGCTGGGCGATCGTTTTTCTAGCGCCCATCGTGTGGCTGACGGCTCTGGATTGGATAGAACGATTCCCGCGCTTGCAGTGGTCCGCCAAAATTGCCGACGAAGAGCGCCCGGCGTTTTACGCCGCGTGGCAAACCGCCGCGTTTCTCACCGTCGTGTATGCCGCGATCGCCTTGTACAAGCATCCCGCGGGCGAATGGAACGCCGCCTCGGGATGGTTTGCATTCAGCGTCAGCGCCGTATCGCACTTGCTGGTCTTCCTGCTCTTTTTTGCCTTGCTGAACCTGCTCAGCGTTCTCGCTAGCTGGTTCCGCTGTCCGCCGAGAGAGCAATTTCTTCTCTGCTACGCGCTAGGCGCATTCGCTTTGTTTTCGGTGTTCCGGCTCATTGTTTTTCCCGCAATGTCTTTTAGCGGGACGCCCGCTACCGCTTATGCGCTGTCCTTTTCAGCCGCCGTATCGGCGTTCCTTTCCGGCATCAGTCTGACCCGCGCAGGCGCCCTGCAAACAGAAATCGGGAGCGGCTTTTCTTTCGCTTTCTGGTTGCCGCTCGCTCCAAAAGAGCCGCGCCGCTGGTATTGGCCGGCGCTCGGCGCGCTCGGGCTGGCCGTTGTCGCTGCTATCTTGGCCGTTGCTACATCCAGAATGGACTGGAACTATCTGGTCCAGAAAATTACCGCTCTCATCATTTGGATCTCAACTTTCCGGATGTTCTTTGTCCTGGCTCGCGAAAGGAACCGCGCCGCCAACCGTACCGGGCGCTTGCTGGCGTGCGTGCTGGTCCTCTTACCCGTCTATCGCGTCCAGGAAGCGGTGCGCATCTACGCCTGGAAGAAAACCGGAAACAAGCTGACCGTGGGGCAGTTTCTGGATCGCTGGGCCGGTTATGACGTGTCTTTCAAGATGATTCACGACCTGCTGACGCCGGAAGCGCGCGACAACGATTTCTACCGGTTTCTGGTCCGCAACACGAATATTCCGCGCTCGATCCCGGTCGCGCCTACACCAATCGAACTCGCCGATTTACGCCAGCCCTCGGCCAAGAAAAAGCCGAACATCTTTATCGTCACGATCGACAGCCTTCGCCGCGATTACCTTTCGCCCTACAACTCGCAAGTCGACTTCACTCCGCAGATCGGCCAGTTCGCCAAGGAAAGCATCGTCATGCAAAACTCCTTCACCCACTACGGCGGGACTGGCCTTTCCGAACCATCCATCTGGGTGGGCGGCATGTTGTTGCACAAACAGTACGTCACGCCCTTCGCGTCAATGAACTCGCTGCAGCACCTGCTTGAAGCCGAGCACTACCGCGCCTACGTCAGCCGCGATTCCATTCTCGAGACTATCGTCACGCCGTGGCCGAAGCTGGTGGAGCTGGACAAAGGCAGGCTCAGCATGGATCAGGATCTCTGCTCGACGCTAGAGGAACTGGATACCCGCCTGGCCGCCGACCCGGGAGATTCGCCGATCTTCGAGTACACCCAGCCGCAGAACATCCACATCTCCGTGATCAATCGCGAAGGCGGAAAGCCGATATCGAACGAGAACTATGGCGGGTTCTACGCGCCCTATGCTTCACGGCTAAGGCGCATTGACGCTTGTTTCGGAAACTTCATCAATAACCTTAAAAAGCGCAATCTTTATGACTCAAGTATTGTGATCCTCACCGCCGATCACGGCGATTCACTCGGCGAGCAAGGCCGCTGGGGCCACGCCTATACCATCTACCCGGAGATCATGAAGATTCCGCTAATTATGCATATTCCGGAGCAATTCCGGCAAGGGCTGTATTTCGATCCAACCACCATTGCGTTTTCCACCGACATTACGCCAACGCTGTACTACATCACCGGGCACAAACCAGTCAACCACAACGAACTGTTCGGACGCCCGCTGTTCACTGAACAAGCCTCCGAGCAGACATCGCTGAAACGGCAGGAGTATCTGGTGGCGTCCAGTTACGCGGCGGTTTACGGCATCCTCAGCGGCGACGGTAAGTCTCTGGTAGTCTCCGATGCCGTCAACTACAAAGACTACGGATTCGATCTGAGCGCATTTGTGCCCGGCACTCAGAACCTCTCGGGGTCAAGCAAGACGGTGACCGAGCGCCTGATCAAGCAGAAGGTGCTCGCGCTCGACCAGTTCTATGGGTTCTCCGTGGACAAAACGGTACACTAACTCTTACCGGCAATGAAAATCTCGGCCGCGATCATCGCGCAGAATGAAGAGCGCAACATATCTCGCGTGATCGAGAGCCTTCGTTGCTGCGATGAGATCCTGGTGGTGGACAGCGGTTCCTCCGACCGCACCGTGGAGATCGCTTCGAAGCTTGGAGCGCGCGTCGTGGAGAGCCCCTGGCGAGGATACGCCGGCCAAAAGAACTTTGCCGCTGAACAGTGTGAGAACGATTGGATTCTTTCACTCGACGCCGACGAGTCCTTGAGCGAGGCGCTGGAAGCGGAGATCTGGCAAATCAAGAAAAACGGCGCGGAATACGACGCCTACACCATGCCCCGGCTGGCTCAATACCTGGGTTCCTGGATCCTGCATTCCGGCTGGCATCCGGATCGTAAGGTGCGGTTGTTTGACCGGCGCAAGGCGCATTGGGTAGGTAAGTACGTGCACGAATCGGTGGTGGTGGATGGACCGATCGGACGCCTGGAATCCAATATTCTGCACTTCACGTGCAGTTCCCTTTCTGAACACCTCAAGACCATGGACCGCTACACCACGCTCGCGGCCGAACAGATTATCGACGAAAAGCGCAAGGTGGGGTTGATGCAAGTTCTGCTCGATCCGCCCTGGACCTTTTTTCGCGCCTATGTTCTCCATCGAGGATTTCTGGATGGGCTTGAGGGGCTGGCCATTGCCTATATGGCGGCGTTCTATAACTTCCTGAAATACGCCAAGGCCAGGAACATGTCTCCGCGGCGGTGAGCATGCGGATTCTGCACCTCGATAGTGGACGGGAACTGCGCGGTGGCCAATGGCAGGTTCTGTATCTGTTGCGCGGCTTGTGTTGCTTAGGCCATCAGGTGAAGCTGCTGGCCCGGCGCGACCCAGAGTTGCTTCGCCTGGCTCAGGAAGAAGGCATCGATGCCCAGCCCGCACGCCTGATTTCAGCCCGTGGTTTTGACCTGATTCATGCTCACGACGCTCGCTCGCACACGCTGGGGCTGCTCATGGCAAGAGGCCGCGTGCCGCTGGTAGTCGCGCGCCGCGTGGCGTTTCCAGTGCGCGCAAACATGGCTTCCCGTCTGAAATACCGGCGCAAGGCGTACTTCATCGCGGTGTCCCATTTCGTCGAAAAGACTCTGCTCGCAGCCGGAATTTCCGCGGAGCGCATTGGCGTTGTGTATGATGGTGTGCCGCTTTCCCCGCCTTCCGACGCTCAACGGGCTGGCGTATTGGCGTTGGACTCCACGGATCCGCTCAAGGGAAAAGAACTCATCCAGCAGGCCGCCAAGCTCGCTGGCGTGGACGTTCGCTTCTCTTGTCGCTTGCCCGAAGATCTGCCCACCGCCTTGCTGTTTGTATACATCACCGAATCGGAGGGTCTCGGGTCCGCCGCGCTGCTGGCCATGGCAGCGGAAACGCCGGTGATTGCGAGCCGCGTGGGCGGTCTGCCCGAAGTGGTGGAAGATAAGAGCTGTGGACTTCTCACCGCAAACGATCCGCGTGCTATCGCGGACGCCATCCTCGGGCTGCTGGGCGACCCCGATCTGGCCCGGCGGTTGGCGGTGGAGGGCCGGCGGCGTGTCGAAGAACGATTCTCTGTGGAACGGATGGTGAAAGAAACCGTGCGTATTTATGAAAAGGTACTGGCTTGACCGAAGCATTGTTAATCCAAGCATCCTTGGCGGCTTTATTCGGATTAGTGATTGGAAGCTTTCTCAACGTGTGTATTTACCGCTTGCCGCGCGACCTATCCGTATGGAATCCGCCACGCTCGTTCTGTCCGGCATGCGAAAAGACCATCGCCTGGTACGACAACCTGCCGATAGCCAGCTACGTGCTATTGCGGGGCAAGTGCCGGAGTTGTTCCGAATCCATTCACTGGAGCTATCCGCTGGTGGAACTGCTCACGTCCGCGGCGTTTTTCGCCGCGATTCTGAAAGTCGGACTCGGGCCCGAAGGAATAGGGCTTTGCCTGTTGTCGGCAATTCTCATCGAGCTGGTGTTCTCCGATCTCGAAGAACGAATTCTTCCGGACGAGTTCACCATTGGCGGCACGGTTCTCGGAATTGCCATGTCTTTTTGGATCCCCAGACACTTTGGTTTACCGCAAATTCTGCTTTCTTCGCTGACAAACAACGAGCGCTTGCTTTCCGCTTTCGATTCCGCCTTTACCGCCGCCTTCTGCGCGCTCGTGCTGTGGGGCGTAGGAGCGGTCTACTATCGCGTTCGCCACAAAGAAGGACTGGGCTTTGGCGACGTGAAAATGGTGGCCATGATCGGCGCTTTTCTCGGAATGCAGGGCGCTCTCTTCACCATGGTGCTCGGCTCCTTGCTGGGATCGGTGATTGGCATCGCCTTTATCCTGATTCGCAAGAAGGATATGGCTTCTTATGAATTGCCATTTGGCAGCTTTCTGGGAATTGCCGCGCTGGCCGTGGCCTTTTGGCAAGCCGGCCAGTCGCGCTAGCCTTGACCAGAGACGAAAAACGCGGATGGGGACCTTGCGGGCTGGCGTCCGAAATCCTTCGCTTCAGAACTATCGCAGCGGTCTCCCCTTGTCGCCCGGCATGAGGGCACGTTTTCGAGTCCTCAGCATTCTATTGTGCCTGGCAGCTCTGACTCCAACCCTCGGCTTCTGCCAGGCGCCACGCATCTTCTACACCGACCTGGTCAGCGGACCAACTAACGGAGGCCAAAACAACAATGGCGCGTTCATTACTTTATACGGCAAGCGCTTCGGTGCAACCCAAGGCAGCGGTGTTGTAACTGTCGGCGGAGGCGCCGTCGCCGGTTATCCCGTCTGGACCGACACCAAAGTGACCGTCCAGCTCGGCGCATCCGCTGCGACGGGCAATATCGTTTTGACAAATGCCAACGGCGCGTCGAACGGAATCCTCTTCACCGTGGCGCCGGGCAACATTTATTTCGTCGCCACCAACGGCGGCGACAGCGCTAGCGGCAGTTATTCCAATCCGTGGCTTAC
>DATFZA010000730.1:0-4481 GCA_035314765.1 Bryobacteraceae bacterium | reverse complement strand
AACGGCCACTACCTTTGCGGCGCCTCGGTCGATAGCGTGCGACGTGAAGGTGCCAACATGCGCACCGCAATCGAAGACGATGTCTCCTGGACGCACGTCAAACCACGGGTCGGCTGAGGAGATGGTTGCGAGTTCCGCCTCCAGATAAACAAGCAATTCCTTGGAGCCACGGATTTCGCCCGTTCGCTCCAGCCAGAAGGGACGAGAGGGGCCTTCGATCAGGTCGAGCGGGACGTTCGGATCGGATTGAACCTTCTTGTACGTTAGCTGATTCATAAGGACGTTCCACTCAAACTGCAACTCGGCGTTTCGCATGGATAGAATGCGCGACGCCGGGCACTGAATTGGCCGCCCGATGTACTTGTCCTGCAATAGTTCCCCAGCTAACACAGCTTCCGGAAGTATATACATCCAAAGCGCCAGACCAAGGAGGCCGGCGATCAGATACCGGACTGGGGCAGGGAAGGTCTGGTTGAATTGCTTCATCCGCTGATTCACAAGGGATTAATCGGCCCAAGTCCAGCAAAAGATTATGGTTGCCTAAAGCGCTGCCTAAAGCGGGTTAGACAGGGTTAGATTAGACATTGTGGGTTAGGTTAGAAATCGTCCAGCCCCGAAGAGTGACGGGAAGGCGCTAGGTCGGCGCTAGGTCCCCTCACTCATCGTTCGGGGTTAGACGTTTGCAGCCTTCTCAAGAGCAGCCGTTAGGCCAGATCGAGGTACTTAATCAGCAAAACCTCGTTGCCCTTTTCATTGTAGATGACGTCGTCGACCAACTGGCGCGTCAGCAGGATGCCGAAGCCGCCGGGCCGCATGCCTTGCTCGTCGCGAATGAAAACGTGTTTGAGCGGCGAATCGGGCGTGTTGGAAACAGCGGCATGCGGCAGGTTGTCCATCGAGAACCCTTCACCCGGATCGTGGATGTAGTAGATGACGGCTCGGGAGGTGCGGATATAGGAGAGCCGGACCTTTTGATTGGGATCGAGATGGCAGCCATGCTCGATCGCGTTCATCAGCAACTCCCGAAACGCCGAAACCACGTTGTCCTGCTGTTCCGGGGTCAACCCCATCTCCAATTCGCGGAAAAACTGCGCCAGCCGTTCAGCCGCTTCCAGCCGACAGCGGACCAATAACGAAATCCATTGCGGCCGCGCCGAAATGATTTCGATTTCGTCATGCGCGATCTCGTCACCTTCCAGCGCTTGCTTCACCGTATCCAGCGCCGCTTTTGGCGTAAACGGTTTGCTCAAATAGCGGGCCGCGCCTTCACGCAAGGCCCCGACCAGATTGGCGGACGTGTTGGACGCCGTCATGATCACCACCTTAATGCGAGAGCCATTCTGCCGGAGTTCATGCAGCAAAGCCAGGCCGTTTTGACCCGGCATGACGATATCCAGCATGATAGCGTCAAATGAATGCACGGCAAGCAGCCGGCGAGCCTCGTCGGCATTCCCAGCGGTATGAACATGCATCCCCGCAGCCAGCAGCGTCCGGCTCAGCAGCGCCACGACGTCGGGATCGTCATCCACGACGAGAATCGAGTGTTCGGGCGTCATTCCCGTAGGGTAGGTTACCACGCGGGCTATGCACCGTACCGGAAGCAGGTTCGGATATGGTCGTTCACCAGACCGGTCGCCTGCATAAAGGCGTAGCAGATGGTCGAGCCCACGAAGCGGAAGCCCCGCTTGCGCAGGTCTTCGCTCATCGCGTCCGACTGTTCCGTGCGCGCGGGCATTTCCGAGATTTTGCGCCAGCCGTTGCGTTTTGGCACGCCGCCCACAAAGCCCCAAATGTAGGCGTCAAAGGACCCGAATTCCCGCTGGACTTCCAGAAATGCGCGGGCATTGGTCACGGCGCTTTCAATTTTCAGGCGGTTCCGCACGATTCCCGCGTTGGCGAGCAACTGTTTGAGCTTCGCCGCTTTGTATCCGGCAACACGCTCCGGGGCGAAGTTGTCGAACGCCGCGCGATAGGCCTCGCGCTTGCGCAGAATCGTATCCCAACTCAAGCCGGCCTGCGCGCCCTCGAGAATCAGGAACTCGAACAATAGCCGGTCGTCGTGGACGGGCACGCCCCACTCTTCGTCGTGATAGCGGATAGCGAGTTCGTTTTTCGCCCACTGGCAACGCACGGGATCGCCCAAATTGCAAAGTCCTCTTTGCTAGGTTAGCCTAAGTTCTTGACTTGGAAACTCAAAGTACAGAACCGCACTCGCGGCGTGTCACTGGCGGAGCAGGCTGACATCGCCGATACCAGCGCCAAACGGCGCACGGGATTGCTCAAGCATTCTAAACTGGACCCCGGAGAGGGTTTGTGGATTATTCCCTGTGAGGCAGTTCACACTTTCTGGATGAAGTTTCCAATCGATGTATTGTTTCTCGATAAGAAGCGGAAAATATTGAAAATCCGTCCGAAGATGGCGCGCTGGAAGATGGCCGCATGCCTGCGTGCGCATTCCGTTCTGGAACTGCCCAGCGGCACGTGCGAGAACACCGGAACGTTAGCCGGAGACCAGTTGGAGTTGGAAAAAATAGAAGGTTGACGAGACAGTCGATTCAGCTCCAAACGTTCGGTGACGGGACCAAGCGCCGATCCCCTCATTTACGTTCGGGGCTAGACTGCGGGTAGCTGCAGCGGTGATCCAACGAGCCCGGCGCCGCGGCATGAGTGGCCCGCGATGGGCACGCGGTTATTGCAGCGGGGTGATCCAACGAGCCTGGTGCCGCGGCATGACTGGCCCGCAGTGGGCACGCGGTTATTGCAGCGGGGTGATCCAACGTCAACCGCTCCCTGACGGTCGCGGCTCGGAAGGCGTGACTGAGCCGCGACGGTAAGGGAGCGGTCCGGACGTAGTGCGAGGTTATTTTACGACGAACTAAGACTCCGGTATCCCCGGTGGTGATCTCACGAGCCCACTAGCCGCGCCGCGGTTGCAGGTTGCACTTCGTCTTCGGAACAACGAGAATGCTACATATGCTCTGGCGTACCTGGTGCGTTGTTCTTTCCCTTGCCGTTCTGCAGGCAGCCGACGGCAAACGCTCGATTACCGAGACCGATTTGTACTCGTTTCAATGGATCGCCGATGCGCGGATATCGCCCGATGGCGCGCGCATCGCTTATACCCATGTTTCCGTGAACCCCAAACACGACGGCTATGAAACCGAACTGTGGATCATACCTTCGAGCGGCGGCGCACCTCGTCAGTTGACGGCTGGCCCGCGGGATTCCGCGGCGCGCTGGTCTCCGGATGGCAAGACGATCGCGTTTCTCCGTGGCGGCGGTGAGCGGGAGGGCAAGCCCGGACCGGCGCAGATTTACCTGCTGCCATTGGATGGCGGCGAAGCCCGGCAATTGACCGATCTGCCGAAGGGGGCGGGAGCGGCGTTGTGGTCGCCAGATGGGCGCTGGATCGCTTGCACCTCCACGACGCAGCCCAAGGACTTCGATAAGAAGAGCGACAAAGAGGACGAGAGCGACGTGCGCGTGATCACCAAAGCGGCATACCGGCAAAACGGCGCCGGCTACAACGAGCCAGCGCGGCCTTCACATATCTGGAAGGTGGAAGTGCCCGAGATCGTGAATGCAGCGCAGAAGGCGAAGCAAATCACCACCGGCGAATTCACTGAATCCGATCCGGTGTGGTCCCGCGATGGCGCGACATTGTATTACACGACGGAACGCATTATCGAGACTTACTACGATCCGCCGCACAACGAGATTTACTCGGTAAGCGCCAATGGCGGCGCCGGAACCAAGGTCACCGGCATCGACGGCGGCGCGCGCGGGCTGGCACTGAGCGCCAATGGCCGCTACCTGACGTTTACCGGGGCAATCAATAAAGGCGAGGGTGTGATTGAGCGCTCCTACAGCCAGCCGGATTTGTTCGTGACCTCCGTCGAAGCGGGTTCGACCGCGAAGAACCTGACAGAGAAATACGATTTCGATATCGGCGGAGGCGTGGGGGGAGACCAGGGGGCTCCGCGTGGCGGCGCTCCTTCAAAACCGTTTTGGAGCAAAGACGGCCGCTTTATTTTTGTGGTTGCGGCGGAAGAGGGGCGAGCCAATTTGAAACGCGTGGAAGTGGAGACAGGGAAAGTGGAAGCCCTTACCTCCGGGGACCACGATGTGTTCTCCTACGACGCGACGCCGGATGGGTCGAAGGTTGCGGTGCTGGTTTCAACGCCCACCAACATTGGCGATTTGTACGTGGCCGACGGCCGCAGCGGCAAGATGGAGCGCCTGACGCACATCAACGAAAAACTCTTTTCGCAACTGAACCTGACCGAACCGGCGGCGATCTGGTACAAGAGCTTCGATGGAAAACGCGTGGAGACATGGGTGCAGCGCCCGCCGGATTTTCAGGAAGGCAAGAAGTATCCGATGATTCTGGACATTCACGGCGGACCGCACTCGGCTTATGGATACACCTTCGATCATGAGTTTCAATGGATGGCGGCGAAGGGCTATGTCGTGCTCTATCC
>DATFZA010000729.1:0-3152 GCA_035314765.1 Bryobacteraceae bacterium | reverse complement strand
ACGGCATGCTCAGTTCCATCAGCGCGGCATGCAGGCGGGAGCGCCAGTCGCCCGGTTCCGACGTCGCCTTTACCGCTGGAGCAGGTTTTGGCGCCGGCTTAACCGCCGGAGGCGAACTTTTCTGGACGGCAGGCGCCGCCTTGGGCAACGAGCCCGATGACCCACCCAAACCAGCGATCGCTTCTTCCAGCGACGTCAAACGCCCCGCTTGAATCAGTTTGAGCAAGCCGAGTTCCAGGTGCAATCTCGGCTGCAAAGCGGACTGCAAATCCTTGAACAGGTCCAGCGTCAGTTGGAGGTATCGCGTCAAATCCTCTTCCGAGAAACCACCCGCCACAGTCAGCAGCCGTTCGATCTCACTGGGCGATGCGGCAATGAGTTTGGCATTTCCACCGGCTACTTTTGCCACCAACAAATTCCGGAAATACCGCGCCAGTTCCCGGCAGAAGTGCTGAAAACTCCGTCCGTTTCTCTCCAATTCGAGGACAATTTCGAGCATGCCAGGCGAATCCTGCGCCGTCAGCGCCGCGGTCACCTGCCCGAGCGAATCGAGCGAGAACATGCCCAGCAGCCCGCGCACCTCTGTCGCGTTCAGCGTATCTCCGCAACAGGCGATTGCCTGATCGAGCGCGGAGAGCGAATCGCGCACGCTGCCTTCCCCCGCCTGCGCCAACACCGACAGAGTTTCCGCATCGGCCGTAATGCCTTCTTCGCGGCAAATAAATTCCATGCGCGAAACAATCTCGGGGAAATCCACCGACCGGAAACTGAACTGCTGGCAACGCGACGCGATGGTCGTGGGAATCTTGTGAACTTCGGTAGTGCAGAGGATGAACACTACCCACTCCGGCGGCTCTTCCAAAGTTTTCAGCAGCGCATTGAACGCCTCACTGGTAATCTGGTGCGCTTCGTCAATGATGAAAACCTTGTAGCGGTCGCGCACCGGGCGATAGCGGATGTTGTCGCGCAATTCGCGCATTTCGTTGATGCCGCGATTGGAGGCGGCGTCGATTTCAATGACGTCGGGCGCATTGCCCGCCGTCACTTCAAGACAACTGGCGCATTTGCCGCAGGGCCGCGCCGTCGGCCCTTCAAGGCAGTTCAGGCAGCGCGCCATGATGCGGGCAACGGTGGTCTTGCCGGTGCCGCGTTGTCCGGCAAAAATATAACCGTGAGCGATGCGCCGCTGGGTGATCGCGTTTTCGAGCGTGGTGCGGACGTGCTCCTGGCCGATCAGCTCCGCGAACACCTGCGGCCTGTATTTTCGCGCGATTACCTGGTACATGAGGAGGAGATTGGAACTGCCAGACCCCGGGTGATCCGCGGCACACGAACTAAACCGTTACCGTTGCTTCCTTCCGGACCTGGCGGGGTTCACAGCCGCCCGTTGCACGAAGCCCGGAGCCTGACAAACACTCAGGGTAACATGCGATGACGCGGAAGCTGCTTACCGACGTCGCGATATCAAGGCGAGAGTCCCGTAGTGGGGCCGACTCCCCGTCGGCGCCGGACCCCCTGGTCCGGCCGGCCTTGCCGGACAACAGAAATGGAGGCGCTGCAAGTTACATAGTACATTCCTTAAAAGGAGGTCCCCATGGAAGCAGCCGCCAAAACCGCCGCCAACGTCAAACAGGCCGTGCCTTTTTTCTGGGTTTCGAGCATGGAGCAATCGCTTCATTACTACATCGACGGTCTCGGATTCCGGATGGCCAACCAATGGATCAATCAGGGCAAACTCAGGTGGTGCTGGCTGGAAATCGGTGACGCGGCAATCATGCTTCAGGAGTCCGGGAAAAAACTCGAGGACAAAGTGGGCGCTGGCGTATCCATCTGCTTTCAATGCGAAGACGCGCTCGCGATTTATCGACACGTCAAGTCGCGCGGTCTTCCGGTGCAGACTCCGTTCGTCGGAAACCACATGTGGGTCAGCAATCTCTCGGACCCGGATGGCTATAGACTCTCGTTCCAGAGCCCCACGGACGTGCCGGAAGAGACTGTCTTGTCAGATCACGAATGAGTGCCCTCGCTGAGCCGCGCTGCCTGCGTCATCAAGTAGTTTCTTTCCGGCAAACTCGTCGTCCGCCCGGCAGCAATTCTGTAATGGGCAACGGCAGCTTGAGAGTCTCCCGCCATCTCCAGCAGATGCGCGCGGACCGCGTCCAATCGATGGTGCCCGGCCAAGCGCCCGTCCGCATCCAGCCCGTTCAGCAGTTCGAGCCCCGCCGCGGGGCCGTGCACCATCGCCACCGCGATGGCGTGATTGAGAACCACCATGGGATTGTCGGACATCCGTTTCAGCAGGTCGTACAGCGCCAGGATCTGCGGCCAGTCGGTATCCTCCACTCGGGCCGCTTCATCATGCACGGCGGCGATGGCCGCCTGCAGTTGGTAGGCGCCAATCGATCCCTTCGCCAGCGCCGCGGTGAGCAGCGCCACCCCTTCCGAGATCTGCTTCTGATCCCACCGGGTTCGATCCTGTTTTGTGAGCGGGACCAACTCTCCGTCCGGTCCCGAGCGCGCCTCGCGCCGCGCATCGGTCAGCAACATCAGCGCCAACAACCCCGCGACCTCAGCATCCTCCGAGAGCAGCTTGTGAACGGCTCGCGTCAAACGAATTGCCTCGCGCGATAGCTCCAGCCGCTGCAAGGTTGGCCCGACGCTGCTCGTATAGCCTTCGTTGAAGATCAGGTAAAGCACGTGCAACACCGCGCGGAGCCGCTGGGCGCGCTCTTCGCCGCTTGGCAAGCGGAAGGGAACGCCGGACGCCTTGATGCTGTTCTTGCTCCGGCTGATTCGCTGCGCCATGGTTGCTTCCGGCACCAGAAAAGCGTTGGCGATTTCCGCCGTGGTCAACCCGCCCACGGCCCGCAGGGTCAGGGCGATCGCAGATGATGCAGTCAAGGCCGGATGGCAGCACATAAAGAGCAGGATGAGCGTGTCGTCGTGCTCCGTGTGACTTTCAACGATTGCCGTTTCCAGCGCCGCGGCGGTTTCCCTGCGCCGCCGAGCGACCTCGCTCCGCAAATGGTCGGTCATTCGCCGCGAGGCGACTTGAATCAACCAGCCTCGCGGATTGTCGGGCAGGCCCTCGATCGGCCATAGAATCGCTGCCGCCAGCAAGGCTTCCTGCACGGCATCTTCGGCGGCGCCGA
>DATFZA010000728.1:0-3153 GCA_035314765.1 Bryobacteraceae bacterium | reverse complement strand
CTCAGTTCCATCAAAGCGGCGGACCAACCACTCGAAGCGAAGGCTGCCTTGGACAAGCGCGGCCTTTATCAGTGCGCGCGCCTTCTCGATAGAGAGCTGTCCGTCCGGCTGACGCTCGGGAAATCTCTTCGTTGGTGAAGCGTTGCGCAGAGCCTCCCGGTTAGGCGCTCCGAGCAGTCTCGCAAGCGCTTCATTCGCCTCGATATACCGGAGTGTCTGCGGGTCAAGGAGCGACATCGCCTCTGCACTGCGCTCAAAGAACACACGAAAGCGCGCCTCATTCTTGAGCGGCCCTTCTTCGTTCTGGTTGCGTCTAGTTGTTTTGCGCGCCACTAACAGAATTATCTGCTTGCTTTCGTATTCAATCAATCACTTCGCTGCGGTTGAACCGGTGCGCCACCTACTCGGAATCTACTGTTGGCTCACGATTCTTATGTCAATCTGGCGCATAGTCGACCCCGCTTTTGCGATTGAAGGCAGCAGCGTAGCTGCAGGTGGTGGACAACCCGTACTGGATCGTTCGTTCCATTTACGGTTATCGGTGGATGCTTTATGCATTCGGCCATGCAACTACACCTATCGCAATCACCTAAACAACCGAATCAATTATTCGCTGGCGCAGTGCTGGCGTTCAGTCTTCTTGGTTCGATGCATCCACATCACTGGAACACCGAAAACGGCCGCTATCACGAAAACTTTGTGAATCAGATCCAGGTCCAGACGAATAACGACGATTTCTGGTATACTCCGCCGCGGAGCCCTGCATTCAACGATCTGTGGGGGTCGTAATTTGGGTTGACACGCGGTCCGCGCTCCGGCGCCAGGCGATCGCCAGGCGCCGCCGCCGATTGAAAGGCTTAGTTAGCTTTTGTGCGTCAGGCGGCGCTCCGATCCGGCCTCCGGCGGGTATCGCTGATCCAACAGCGCGAAAAACGCGAGGGTGGCGGGATCTTGATCTCGGTTGCGCCAGCAGAGCCGATGCAGCGGTCGGGTTAGCTCGAAGCCGCGCAGGGGCAGAATTGCCAATTGGCCCGACACCAGCTCCGTTTGAATGGTTAGATGCGACACGATCGCCACTCCCAGACCCGCGGCAACCGCGCGTTTGATCGCCTCGGTGTTGCCTAACACCATCGTTGTCCGTTGAAGTTTTTCTCCCCGCTTGGCCAGCGCGCGTTCGATCACTTCCCGGGTCCCGCTGCCCGCCTCGCGCACGATCATCGGCTCGGCACAAAGTTGCCGCAAGCTCAGCGCCTTACTGTCGGCGCTGAGCCGCGGATGGTCAGGCCGAGCGATGGGTACCAGCTGGTCCCTTAGAAAAACTACGGTTTCAATTTCATCGCAATTCGGCGGCAAACCTTCGGTCAGACCGGCGTCGAGGGTTCCGTCCGCCAGTCGCCGTTCGATGTCTTCGGTGTTGGCGATGTCAAATTGGAGATCAATGTCCGGATAACGCCGCCGGTATTCCCCCAATAGGTTCGGCAGGAGGTAAACGCCGATGGTAGTGCTCGCGCCGATGGCTAAACGGCCCCGACAAAGTCCCCTCACCTCGGCCATCGCCCGTTCGGCCTCGACCGCTAACGCGCCCAGCCGTTGTGCGTACCCAAGCAGAAGCTGCCCCGCCGCTGTCAGCTTCACGCCCCGACCCAACCGATGAAACAAGGTCAAACCCAGCTGCGCTTCCAGTTCGCCCACTTGCATCGAGATGGCCGGTTGACTGACGTGGATGCGTTCCGCGGCCCGGCTGAAACCGCCGGCCTCAGCCACGGCTCGAAAAAGAAAGAGATGGTTTAGGTTCACGCCGGTAAATGGAATCGTCGCATAAGATAATCTTATGGCAATCAGATAAAACATATATTTTTAAGATTCATTCGTCGAGGGCACCTTGCAGGCATGATCAATACAAATTCTCTTTCTATACACCCTCGACCGCACCCGCTAACGGCAAAGCTCGGGAGGTCGGCTAGCCCCGAAAACTCAGTTCACCGGCGCTGGCTATTTCATCCGGAGACGCTTCCGCAAGACGTGCGGCAGGCGCTCTTCATCGCTGCAGCGGCGTTCTGTCTGACGCCCTGGGTTTCACCCCCGCTCGCGCTGGCACTGGGCGCCATCCTTGCGCTCACGCACGAGAATCCGTTCGCACACCTCGGCAAAAAAGTCTCAGCGAAGCTGCTGCAGGTTTGCGTGGTCTTTCTAGGCTTTGGCATGGATTTGCCGGTCGTCCTCCGAACGGGCTTGCAAGGTGCCGGCTTTGCCGCGGCGACCATCGCGATGACGCTCGGCTTAGGCTGGATCCTTGGCAAACGCCTGGGCATCGATCGCAAGGTCTCGGCCCTGATCTCCGCGGGCACCGCGATCTGCGGTGGATCGGCCATCGCGGCAGTCGGATCGGTAATCGGCGTGGCTGAAAGCGAGATCAGCGTTGCGATGGGAACGGTTTTCATACTCAATGCGGTCGCACTCTACGCGTTCCCGGCGGTGGGTCACGCTCTAGGGCTCACCCAGGTCCAATTCGGCACCTGGGCAGGCATCGCCATTCACGATATTTCCTCCGTGGTCGGTGCGAGCGCGCATTACGGGCTGGACGCTTTGCAAACGGCTACGGCGGTCAAACTCTCTCGTGCTCTTTGGATTATCCCAGTGGGCTTGGGCGCAGCGGCGATTTTCCGAGCGCGCAAGACTCACCGCCTGACCGCTACGCAGCTTAAGCCCAAGGTGCAGGTGCCTTGGTTTATTGGCTTTTTCCTGCTCGCCTCGGTGGCTCGCAGTTTCGTGCCTGGGATGGCCGGCATAGCCCCCGCATTGGGGCACGTGGCCACAACCGGTCTGACACTCACGCTGTTTCTGATCGGGGCAGGGCTCTCGGCGAAGACGCTCCGAACCGTAGGCTGGCGACCGTTCTTGCAGGGAGTTCTGCTTTGGCTGTTCATCAGCGTCGTCTCCCTGGCGATCATTGTCCGCTTTGTCTAACCAACACCTCCAAAAACGAGAAATGAAAGAATACGCAGACACCATTGTCGTTGGCGGCGGCCAGGCCGGGCTTGCTGTAGGAACCGAGCCTTAACCATCTTCTATTGTTACAACTTCGTAACAGTTAAGCAGTAGCCGCCAGCTGAATCGGCTTGTCCCGGTCCAGTGGATCTTTCGTTCCATTTA
>DATFZA010000727.1:0-4225 GCA_035314765.1 Bryobacteraceae bacterium | reverse complement strand
AGGGAACTTCATGCGTCACGACAGTATGCTGGCCAGCGCGCGCATGAGCTACAAGATAGTAATCGGCCACTTGAAGGAAGGTACTCACGGCTGATGGCTCGTAGCGTTGCCCGCTGGCCCATGCGCTCACGGCCGCCAGCGCGGGGAAAACGCCGGCGTCGGGCCGGAGAAAGAAACCGGCGCCACGGGCCCCTGCCCACGCCGACAATTCGTCCGCCAAAGCTAGCACTTCGTCGCCCACCTTCTCTATGCTGAATACTCCGCCGCTCGCGTTGCTGGCGATGAGCCACTCCCAGAATGCTGGACAGAAGTCGAGACCGTAATGCAGATTCTTCGCACCGATGAACACATTGGCGTCAAGGAGGTAAGCCATCAAACGCTAACGCCGAAGCTACGGCCGATTTCATGAAACGTCGCCATCTTCTTGAATCCGAGGAGCCGAAACGCCTCCGTGAAGGACGATCTCCCCTCCAGTGTGCTGACGACCAGAGCGCGCGCGAACCGTTTGCCAGCTCGAGCGCCAAGCGTTAGATAGAAATCGCCCCCGCTCCCTGCGGGCAGCGCGCGGAGACGTTCGAGCTCTTCTCTATAGGCGCGCCAGAATTGATCCCGCGTCAGGCCGTTCGCATCGTGCATCCGCCGCAAGACCACGAGCGTGCTTACCTTGAAACGCCGTGCCAGGCGGTTAGTTTCCTCTCCCAGTGGATTGCCAGGCTCATACTCGGCTCTGAAGACAGTGAGCGGAACCAGAAGCTCAGCGGCAACTCGGTTGCACCAACGCTCTACCTCCTGCTCGGGGACGTGCGACGCTTGTGTGTCGGAGACAGCGGATAACCCCAGCCAGATGTGAGCCAGTTCATGCGCGAGTGTGAACATTTGGGCGGCCTTCGTGTCCGCGCCGTTGATGAACACGAGCGGCGCGAGGCTGTCTGCCAGGGCGAAGCCCCGGAACTCCCGCGGATCGAGTTTGCGGCGGTTGTTGCTCCCCACAACGCCGTTCACCATGACCAACACCCCGAGCGCATCGGCTTGTTCGATGAAACGCCGCAGTGCGTCGGTCCAGGTAGGCAGCTGCCGGCGCTCCTCGACGTCGAACCCTAGCGCGCGCCGCATCGTCGCCGCCGCGGCCCCGACGTCATCGGTTAAATTCCCGGAGCCCACGAACTGGACCACCCGCTCGCCCTCGGATCGCGCGAATTCGCGGTACCATTCCTGACGTTGTTGACAGATATAAACGGTGTCGAGTAGGTCCGGGCTCGGGCGTCCAATGCGCTCGTTACCAATGGTGCGAAAGTCCGGGATGGGAACGCGCTCCACAGGCGGCTCCGGCAAGAAAAGATAGCCGATCGGGGTATGCGTGGCCTTGGCGAAGCTTTCCAATTGCTTGAGAGTCGGGCTCGACTCGCCGCGCTCCCACCCATCGAGCTGCGGAAAGCGACGGGTGAGCGCGGCACGGTCGAGCCCGGACCGCTCTTGCGCCCAGCGGAGCAATTCCGATTTGATCTCAACGCGCGTCATTGCGGCAAGCGGGCCTTGTTCCCATTGTCCGCCACACCTCATTGAATTCAGCGGTTGTGCAGTTCGTCTCGGGACCAAGCCCGCTGACCAAGCCGACCCGGAGTTTGCTCGCTCAGTTCCCTCAAGCGCACCCTCGCCTGGCTTCCGCGGGCCTCGTGCGCTGCGATCATCTTCAGAAACTCACGAACCAACGCGTTGACCGTGGTGTTCCGCCTCGCCGCATAGCACCTGACTATGGCCAGCAGTTCCTCATCCACGCGCAGCGTGATCTTGCTCATACATTCAGTATCGGCCAATGGCCCGCATTCTCGCCTACACTGGTAGTTGGAATGCCACTGGTCCCGCCCTATATCGAGTCTTTGCGGCCCTACGAGGCCGGACGGGGCATTGACGAAGTAAAACGCGAGTACGGCTTAACCAGCGTCGCCAAACTTGCTTCCAACGAGAACCCGCTAGGCTCGTCTCCGCTGGCGTTGCGCGAGATTACCCGCCACCTGGATCGACTGAATCTGTATACCAACGGCGGGTTGGACCTTTGCCGCATGCTGGCCGAAAAATTCGGCGTCAAGACGGAAAACGTGATCGCCGGCAGCGGGTCTGAAGGCATTATGTCCAACATCATCCGCGCCTTCCTGTGCGATGAGGACGAGGTGCTGACCACGGAGGCCGCCTTCATCGGCTTCCAGGTGCTGGCGAAATCGCGTGGCGTGAAATACCGCACGGTGCCCTATCGCGATTGGCATTACGACCTGCCGGCGCTGGCACGAGAGATCAACGATCACACCAAAATCGTTTACCTGGCCAATCCGAACAATCCCACCGGCACCATCTTTTCCAAGCGGGAGTTTGACGAGTTCTATAAACATGTCCCCGAGCGGGTGTTGATTATTCTCGATGAAGCCTACTTCGAATACGCCAAGGACAACCCGCGCTATCCGGACTCCATGCATTATCGTTATGACAACGTCATCACGCTGCGCACTTTCTCAAAAATTTACGGACTGGCGGGCATTCGCATCGGCTACGGTTTTGCGCACGAGGATCTCATCGCCAACCTGCTCAAGGTGAAGTTGCCGTTTGAGCCGTCCACCCTGGCGCAAGCCGCGGGAATCGGCGCGCTGTCGGACAAAGAGTTCCTGCACCGGTCGCTCGAACTCAACGCTCGCGGGTTGGAGTTATTTGCTAAAGCGCTTCCTCAGATGGGCTATCCCGTCGTGCCGTCGGAAGCAAATTTCGTGATGCTGGTCCTGCCGGGCGAAAGCGAAGCCGCGCAATTCACCACCGCGCTGCTCAAGGAAGGCGTGATTATCCGGCCGCTGAAAGCGTTTGGATTGCCGCAATGCGTTCGCATCTCGACCGGAACCGACGCGGAGAATCAGCGCTGCCTGAACGCGATCGAAAAAATCAGCGGCGCTGTCGAAAACATCAGCGCTCTCAAGGAGGCTTAATTCAATATGTCGCAACTAATGGAAGCAACCGCCGGCCGGCCGGCACAAACTGATTTTCTGCCTTTGAACGGCACCGACCATGTCGAGTTCTACGCCGGCAATGCCAAACAAGCTGCGTATTATTATCGCGCGGCGTTCGGCATGAAACTCGTCGCCTATCGCGGTCCCGAAACCGGCGACCGCGAGAAAGTTTCATACGTTTTGCAACAGGACAAGATCCGGTTTGTGCTGACTACTCCGTTGCAATCGGGCAATCCGATCGCAGACCACATCGCTTTGCACGGCGATGGCGTGCATGAGATCGCCCTCTGGGTGGACGATTCGCGCTCGGCCTATGAAGAAACTACCAAGCGGGGCGCGCACGGCATTATGCCTCCTGCCGTTTTCAAAGATGAGCTTGGTGAAGTGGTCATTTCCTCGATCGCAATTTACGGCGATACCATCCACAGTTTTGTCGAGCGCAAGAACTACCGCGGGGCATTTTTGCCCGGGTTCCGCGCCGTGGATGCCGAAGATATCGTCTCTCGCCCGGTTGGTCTGCGCTACATCGATCACATGGTCGGCAACGTCGGCTGGGGGCAAATGAATCAGTGGGTGGATTTTTATCGCGATGTGATGGGCTTTCAGCTTTATCAGCATTTCGACGATAAAGACATCAGTACGGAGTATTCGGCGCTGATGTCGAAGGTGATGGCGAACGGCAACGGCCGCGTGAAGTTCCCCATCAATGAACCGGCCGAAGGGCGAAAGAAATCGCAGATCGAGGAGTACCTGGAGTTCTATAAAGGACCGGGCGTTCAGCACATCGCCATGGAAACGGATGACATCATCGCCACCGTTTCCAAACTGCGCGATCAGGGCATAGATTTTCTGCGCGTACCTTCCACTTACTATCGGGAGCTGGAAGGGCGGGTGGGCAAGATTGACGAGCCTGTCGATGAGTTGGAGAAACTCGGCATTCTCGTGGACCGCGACGATGAGGGCTACATGTTGCAGATTTTCACCAAGCCGGTGGAAGATCGGCCCACGCTGTTTTTTGAGATCATCCAGCGCAAGGGCAGCCGCAGTTTCGGCAAAGGCAACTTCAAGGCGCTGTTTGAATCCATCGAACGCGAGCAGGCGCTCCGCGGAAACTTGTAAGCGGCCGGAATCTGTAAGAAGCTGGAAGCTTGTACGGCTGAAAATCTGTAAGAAAATTTCCCGCTTTGCGTCTACAAGGAGGCACCCATGCGCTACCTGTGTGTTCACGGGCACTTTTA
>DATFZA010000726.1:0-3825 GCA_035314765.1 Bryobacteraceae bacterium | reverse complement strand
ATGTGGCCCGAGTCTTGGGGCTGTACAACGTGCTGCCGGTGGAGATTCGCGCGCTCGATCCGGGAAGAAACTCCAGCAGATTGCGTTTAGGAGAGGCGGATCGGGAGATTGCCGGTCCGTACTTTCCTGGGCGGCTGATCGGCGACCGGGGATGGCTATGCGTGCGACCGGACCGTTTGACGGCGGTTCCGCGCGACGGGCGGCCTGGAAAGAATCAAGTCCCGGTGGTGCTGACTCGGGTGATGACTACGCCGTGGCGGACGCGGCTGGAGTTTGAAGGCGACCTGGCGGTGGAAGCGCCACAGTTTGACAGTGAAGCTTTGCGCACCTGCAAAGAATGGTCGATCGAGTTTCCGCAACAGGGGCTATGGCTGATCTGAAGCGCTACTGCATCGCGGATTCGGCTGTGGTTGCGGCCCGCGCGCAGCAGGCGGAGATGATCCAAATCCGCGCCAAAGAACTGTCCGGCCGCGAACTCTATTCGCTGGTGCAACGGGTTCTGGCGCTCACGGACAAGCCGGTGCTGGTCAATACGCGGCTGGACGTCGCTATGGCTTGCGGCGCGGCGGGCGTTCATTTGCCAGCGGGTTCTATCGCGCCCAGTGAACTGCGGCAGATTACTCCGAAACATTTCCTGATCGGCGTGTCATGCCATACGGTAGAAGAACTGCAGACCGCCGAGCGCGAGGGCGCCGACTTTGCGGTATACGGGCCGGTATTTGTGAGCCCATCGAAGCCGGTTTTGCCCATCGGCATTGACGCCCTGCGCTTGGCCGTTCGGAGCGTCAAACGCCTGCCGGTTTATGCTTTGGGCGGTGTGACAGAAGAGAATGCCGTATTGTGCATCGAGGCCGGCGCGGCTGGCGTGGCGGGAATTTCGCTGTTCACGTAGCACTTGTCATGAAACAACCTTGCCACTCCTTCCGGACCGCTCCCTGACGGTCGCGGCTCTGTCACACCTTCTGAGCCGCGACCGTCAGGGAGCGGTTGAGTCGGTTGTTTCATGACAGGCCCTTAGTGGGTCATTTGGGCGGGTTACAAACCAGGTTACAAACCCGCCGCCGGTTGACAACCGGCCCCACAAGGGAACAGCCTACTTAGTCGCCATTACCCAGACGCCGTCCCATCCCTCCGGCGGTGGAGCGCTGAGAAAGTGCTTGCAGCGCTCGGCATACATGGCGGGCAACTTATCCTTTGGATTTATCTGCTGCGCGTGGGTGAAGCGCGCCAAGGCGCACTCGAAATCTCTTTGCTTATAGGCGTTCATCGCTTCCTGAAACACTGCCAGTGCCTCGGTTAGATTGGGGAAGCTTTCAGGGCTATAGAAATCCATCACCTCAAACAGCGCGACCGGCGCCGTCTTGCCCTTTACGATTACGCGATCTACCTCGCGCACCAGATAATGGTTGTGCAAGGAGTTCCGGGTGAATTCGCTGATCACCAGTGACGTCCCGTAGGTCTTGCAAGAACTCTCCAGCCGCGACGCCAGATTCACGCCATCCCCGATGGCCGTGTAATCCATGCGCTTCAGCGAACCGATGTTGCCGGAGACCACCTCATCCGTGTTGATGCCGATGCCAATGTGGATCGGCGGCCTGCCGGAACCAACACGCAAGACATTCAACTCGCGCAGATCGCGCAACATGCCGATGGCTGCGCGCACCGCCCGGTCGGCGTCGTCCTCCTGCGGGAAGGGTACGCCGAACAGGGCCATCAATGCGTCGCCAATGAACTTATCGAGAATCCCGCCTTCCCGAACCACGCAATCCACCATAACGGTGAAATACTCGTTTAGCATCGCGACGGTTTCCTGCGGGCCGAGCGACTCGGCGAGATTGGTGAACGACCGGATGTCGGAAAACAGGACGGTCGCTTTCTGACACACGCCGCCCAGGGCATCCTGGCCGCCCTCCAGGAGTCGTTCGGCAACTTCCTTGGCCATGTACCGCGCCATGGTGCTCTTCACGCGTTTCTCGGTGGTGATGTCTTCAAACACCAGCATGGTGCCGAGACGTTCTCCTTTGCCTCCCTTGAGCGGCACGGTGTTCAGGTTCAAGGAGAGCTTGTCGCGCTCTCCAAGAATGACTTCGGCGTCGACCGCGACGTCCACCAGATCGCTCGATCCGACCTTGGCGATCTTGTCCTGGATCCACGCATTCTTGCCGGTGAAATATTGTTCCGACAATTGACCCAGGACATCACCGGACCCGGTCTTAAAAATCCGCAAAAACGATTGGTTGCATTTCTGGACGCGGCCATCCTCATCGAGCGTCATCAGGCCGTTCGTCATACTTTCCAGCATGCTCTCGTTATAGTTCTTCATGGTGGCGACTTCATCAAATAGGGTCGCGTTTTCAATGGCGATGGCCACCTGCGATGTAAACCCAGCGAGTTTGCGCTCGTCAGCCTTGGTGAAGGGACCGCTGTTCTTGTTCACCACCTGCGTTACGCCGAGCTTTTGTCCTTCGCGATTTCGAATCGGCATGCAAAGGATGGTACGTGTGCGGTAGCCGGTCTGTTTATCGATGTTTTGATTAAAGCGGGCATCGGCATACGCGTCGGGAATGTTCATGGTCTCGCCACTGGCAAAAACCGTGCCGGCTATGCCCAGGTGATTAGGAAAGCGGATCTCCTGGGTATCCAGGCCTTGCGCCAGAAACGAATACAGCTCATTGGTCTTCTTATCGTTGAGAAAGACGGTGGAGCGATCAGCCTCCAGCAATCCGGAGATCACGCCAACGATCTTCTTGAGCAGCGGGCGCAGTTGCAGTTCGGAAGAGATGCTGGTAACCACGTCATGCATCTGCGCTTCTTCTTCGCGCGAACGTTTGATCTCTTCCAGCATGCGGGCATTGGCCAGGGCGACCGCGGCCTGTGAAGTTACTGCTTCCAGCAGCTGCAGTTTCTCGTCGGTGAAGTCTCCGTCAATGCAGTTGAGAAGCTGCATCACGCCGATGATCTCATCCGAACGTGTGCGAATGGGCGCGCAGAGAATATTGCGCGTCCGGTAGCCGGTCTTGCGGTCCACGTCCGGGTTGAAGCGCGAATCGGCATACGCGTCGGGAATCAAAACCGGCTGGCCGGTAGTAAAAACAGAACCCGCGATTCCGGCGGTGTTGGGAATCCGGATCTCGCGGTGTTCTCCGCCGGAAACCACCTGCGCAACCAGTTGGTTGGTTTCCGGGTCATTCAGAAACAGCGTTCCGCGCTCGCAACGGGACACTTCGGTTGCCAGCGAGACGATGCGATCGAGCAGTGTCTCCAGATCGAGCGTGCTCGAAACCTGATTCGCCACATACACCAGAGTCGCCAGTTGCTCGAAGGTAGAAGGCAGTTGAGGACCCAGCCGTTCCAACAGCGATTGCGTCTCCCCCGGTCGAAGCGGGTGTTGGAGCAACGTATTGAGCAACCCTAGCTCCAATTGCCGGGGTGATTCGCTAGGAGAACTCATTGGAGCGCTTTCATTATACCGGGACTGGGCCTCGGCGCGGGACAAATATAATTCGGAGTTAACGATTTCGACACGAGGACGTAGGGCGAATGACGGCCGCGCGGCTCTCGTCTAGTTGTCCGTTCCTTCCTTGCTCGCCGATGTGGCGGGTTCGCCCGAACGCACGTTCGCCTTTATGAGCGGACGATTTCGGACAGGGGCCCGCAGTGTCCCCGTTCGTTCTGAGGGCGCTCGCTCCGTCCGCGTCTGGCGGCCAGGCGCCAGGGGACACCGCTGCGATCGTTATGAGCGGACGATTTCGGACACGAGCCCGCAGTGTCCCCGTTCGCTTCTGGGCGCGCTCCGTCCGCGTCAGGCCAGGCGCCAGGGGACGA
>DATFZA010000725.1:0-5693 GCA_035314765.1 Bryobacteraceae bacterium | reverse complement strand
TGAATCTCGCTGGCCCGCGTCGTGAACCTCTCCGCGAATTGCGAGAGCAAGTGAACGGTGGGCGGGGCCAGGGCCAGTCCGAGCAAGCCGCCAGCCAGCGACAACAGCAAGCTCTCGGTCATCAACTGCCGCAATAATCGCCCCAGCGAAGCTCCCAAGGCGCTTCGAACCGCCAGTTCCCGCTGCACCTTGAGCAGCCGGGCGAGCAGCAGGTTGGCCACGTTGGCGCACGAAATCAGCAAAACGAAGCCACTGGCTGCCAGCAATACCAGAAATGTCGGACGAGCCCGGCGCGTCAGTTCTTCCTGCAAGGGCGCGGCCACCAATGCATACCCATAGCCTTTGGGATAAGCATCCGGATAGGTTTTGGCGAGGTTTGCGGCAATGGTGGAAAGATCCGCTTGCGCCTGGGCCAGCGGCACATTCGGTTTTAGACGGCCAAAGACAGTCATCATCCGGGCAGAACGATTCTCCTTGAACTCAGCCGATGACCGTGTCGGACACTGCGACGTAGGCATGTAAACGTCGGTCTCGATCGGGTATTCCGGAACAGGCGGCAAGATGCCAATCACCGTATGTGGGCGATTGTTCATTTGAAACACCCGGCCCACCAGGTTGGGATCTCCCCCAAACCGGCTCTTCCAGTATTTGTAACTAAGCACCAGGACGGCGTCGGCCTTGGTGTCTTCATCGCTCGCAACAAACGTCCTGCCATACAACGGCCGGACACCCAGAACATCGAAAAAGTTAGCGGAAACTACTGCGGTGCTCACCCGCTCCGCAGTGTCCTTTCCGAGCAGCAGAAACACCATGCTATGGTGCTCCACCACTCCATCCAGGGTATGATTCTGGCCGCGATAGTCGAGAATTTCCTTTACCGAGAACGGGATGTCGT
This sequence comes from Bryobacteraceae bacterium, assembly GCA_035314765.1. Taxonomy (GTDB): domain Bacteria; phylum Acidobacteriota; class Terriglobia; order Bryobacterales; family Bryobacteraceae; genus DATFZA01. The sequence goes on along the minus strand of DATFZA010000725.1, from coordinate 4,798 downwards.
CGACGTGCGCCAGCGGCGCTTGCTGGTGCAGCACCACCAACTGACCGCCGCGCTGGTATGGCAACGGCCGCAGCAGGACGCCATAAACCACGCTGAAGATCGCCGTATTCACTCCGATGCCAACCGCCAGCGTAATGATCGCCGTGGCCGTGAATCCCGGATTCTTCCACAGAGTTCGAAGCCCGTAGCGAACATCCTGCAACATGGTTTCGAGAAGATGGCCGAGCCGTGCGTCCCGGCACTCGTCCTTGAGCTGTTCGATTCCGCCCAAAGTCAGGCGGGCTTGGCGGCGCGCCTGTTCCTGCGTCATTCCGCGCTGGAGATTCTGCTCTACGAGATGATCGAAATGAAAACGAAGCTCGGAGTCGAGCGATTGCTCAGCGGCTTGTCTTCCCAAGAGATAACGAATGGCGCGAACAATCTTGTCAAACATGTGCTTGCCTTATACCGCCCCGAGTATGCGTCCGACGGCCCCCGACATCCGCGCCCAACTTTCACTTTCTTCACTCAATTGCCGGCGGCCCAACTCAGTCAGCGAATAGTATTTGGCTTGGCGGTTGTTTTCGCTCGCGGCCCATTCGGCGCTGATCCATCCGGCCTCTTCCAACCGGTGCAGCGCCGGGTAGAGAGAGCCCTGATTCACTTGCAGCACGCCCTCGGACACTTGCTGGATCCGCTGCGAAATGCCCCACCCATGCATGGGCTGGAGGTCAAGGGTCTTTAGAATGAGCAGGTCTAATGTTCCTTGCAATAGTTCGCTTTTGGATTTCTTCACTTGGTCGTTTCTCTCGACAGTCTACAAGAACAGTAACGCCGTTCCTGTAGACTGTCAAGAGGAACCTGATCTAGGAACAAACTGAGGTTTGGACCGTTGCATGCTCTAGGACTAGCGGGTCGTCCCAAATGGAATCCTGTTGGACGAATCCTGTTGAAAGGAATGATGTAGCCTTTTTGCGCCGTTGATCATCGATATCAACATTGTGAGGTCCCGCATGCAAGCAAGTGACTTTTCGCTTCCGGAACATGCTGACGGGCCAGGGAAATTTTCCCGGCTGGAGAGGTGGCTGGCGCCCCTGGTCTTCAGCGAGGTCGGCCCCGCTCCGATGCGGATCGTGTTGGGAAACGGACAGGGGGTTACGCCTCCCGGCGTCATTCCGCGATTCACGGTTCGAATTCGCGATCTTCGCACGCTCATGGAATTGCTCCTCGATCCGGAGATCGGTTTTGGCGACGCCTGGACCGAGGGACGCATCCAGGTGACGGGCGATCTGGTGGCTTTCCTGGAGGCAGTCTATGCCTCGATGGCGAGTGCCGGCCCGAGCGCCACCTGGTACGCGCGGCTGGTTTCCAAGTGGATCGAGTTCCACCAGGCGAACACGCTCGAGGGTTCCCGTAGAAACATTCATTCTCACTACGACATCGGGAACGACTTCTATCGGCTCTGGCTCGACTCCCAACTGGTTTACACCTGTGCCTATTTCCCGTCGGCCACGGCAACGCTCGAAGAGGCGCAGAACGCGAAGCTGGATCTAGTCTGCCGCAAACTCCGGCTTCAGCCCGGAGAAACCGTGGTGGAAGCGGGCTGCGGCTGGGGAGCGCTGGCGCTCCATATGGCGCGGAACTATGGCGTGCGCGTGAAAGCGTTCAACGTCTCCCGCGAGCAGATTCGCTATGCGCGAGAGCGCGCCCGGCAGGAAAACCTCCACGACCGGGTGGAATTTGTCGAAGACGACTACCGAAACATGTCCGGAAAGGCCGACGTTTTCGTATCGGTTGGGATGCTCGAGCACGTGGGAGCCGAGAACTACACTGGCCTCGGGTCGTTGATTCATCAGGTGGTCGGGGACCGGGGCCGCGGATTTCTTCACTTCATTGGCCGAAGCCAGCGGGGCGACTTCAGCCGCTGGATCCGGAAACGTATATTTCCAGGAGCGCATGCGCCCTCGCTCGCGGAGTCGCTTCAGGTCCTCGAGCCATTCGGTTATTTCGTCCACGACGTCGAAGACCTGCGTCCACACTACGCCCGAACCCTCGAGCACTGGCTCGACCGATTCGACAAAGCGGCCACGCAGGTAACAGGTATGTATGGCCCTGAGTTTGAACGCGCCTGGAGACTGTATCTGGCCGGATCGATCGCCGGATTCCGCGTGGGAACGCTGCAGCTCTTTCAAATTGTTTTTGCCGGCGCGAAATTCGGATCCATGCCTTGGACCCGCGCCGATCTCTACCGCCCCCAAGAGGCGCTACCCGAATGGACTCCTGCGACATCCTGATCGTGGGCGGTGGACCGGCAGGGTCTTCTTGCGCTTGGCGGCTCAGGAATTCCGGCCTGGATGTCGCGATTCTCGATAAGCAGGTCTTTCCCCGCGACAAGGTTTGCGGCGGATGGATCACGCCGCAAGTGCTGACGGCGCTGGATATCGATACCGCCGAATACGGGGCCAGCCGCGTCCTGCAGCCCATCACTGGCTTCCGGATCGGGTGTATCGGCCATGGGTCGCCGTCCGAAACGGACTACGGCGAGGCGGTGAGCTACGGAATTCGCCGCTGTGAATTCGACCATTATCTGCTGCGGCGCTCCTCGGCCCGGACCTATGAAGGCGCCGGTCTCTCCCGCCTGGAGCGAACGGACCAAGGCTGGATTGCAAATGGGAACCTGCGGGCCCGTTTGGTGGTCGGCGCTGGTGGCCACTTCTGTCCGGTGGCCCGCCGTTTCCGCGCCGCGAGCGCCGAAACGGTGGTGGCTGCGCAAGAAACCGAATTTGAACTGGAGGTAAGCCAGCAAAGCGATTGCCCGGTGCGCGGAACAGTTCCGGAATTGTATTTCTGCCCGGACATGAAAGGCTATGGTTGGTGTTTCCGCAAAGGCAACGTCCTCAATATAGGCCTGGGGCGCGCGGACTCGCGCCGCCTTCCGGAGCGCGTTCAGGAGTTCGTGCGGTTCCTCGGCTCGACTGCGGGGGTTTCGCTGCCAATTCCGGCCATGCGGGGACACGCTTATCTGCTCTACGGAACCTCCCCGCGCCGCGTCGCCGGCGACGGCTTTCTGTTGATCGGCGATGCCGCGGGATTGGCGTACCCACAAAGCGGCGAAGGCATTCTGCCCGCGGTCGAATCAGGCCTGCTCGCGGCCGAGACCATTCTCTCGGCCCAGGGAAACTATCGAAACGCGCAACTTGAACCATATGCCAGGCAAATTGCGGACCGCTTCGGGGTCGGCGAGCATTGGGCAACCAGGATCGGGCGCAGCCTCCCACCGAGGTTGATTGAACTTGCCGCCGCGCGGCTAATGGACACTCGCTGGTTCACCCGCAACGTCGTGCTGGATCGTTGGTTCTTGCACCGCTCAGCCGCCTAGCCGGCACTACTATAGAGGCTCGCAAAATAGCTTGTGGGGCACGGTCGAAAACGCCACGGAAGTGCAAGAAAACAAACGAACGCCCCAAGCTGCGTTTTCGTCACACTTTTGTGGGCCGCAGGCCCATGGCGACAGGTTATTAACCTGCCGCGGGTTATTAACCCGCGCACTAGAGTTTCTGCACAGACTAAAGTCCGTGCCACCTTGGCTGCCTCGTGGCACAGGCTTTAGCCTGTGCCCGCGGGTTATTAATTAACCCGCGCACGGAGCGTTATCAGCCCACCTGCTGGGCGCGCCCGTCCATTTATTTTGCGAGCCTCAAGGGAAGCAGGTTCCTTGTTCGCAACGGCCTCAAACGTCCCGTTACGGCAGCTCGTCCGCATGCGCCTTCCGCCATTCCTCCTCGGAAATTACTCGAATTGGCGTAAGATTTTTGGTCTGCAACGCGTCGTTGAGCGCTGGCAACTCGCGGCCCGTTACTTCCTGAAACTTGCGGATCACGTCGGCGATCTCGTGCTCTAAAGCGCCCGTTCGCGCCACCTGTGACTCGGTCGGCCGGCCCTCATACCCGTTCACGTCGCCGTAGACGCCGGTGAGAAATTCGCGCAGGCGCTCTTCACCGGTGACCGCGCCGCCTTCTTTTGTGGCGACAATCTCGGCGCGGATCTTATCCACTTCTTCGGCCAGCTTGAGAAGCTGCTGGCGCAGCGGGTCAGTCTCCGCCAGTCCGGCGGTGCGGCTCGAAGCCGCATCGCGCACGCCCAGAATCGCATCCACCGCCCAGCTCATGTGATTCAGCAGCCCCGACAGCCGCATGACAAGAGCGAACTGCGCCCTGCGGTCTTCCATTGTGTATTTGGCGCGCGGATCCAGCACCACGTTGAGCTTGGTCGTATAAACGTGGTCGCCCTTGGTCATTTTCACCGTATAAATACCGGGCAACACGCGCGGGCCGAACGCCGCGCTGAATGCCGCACTGGCCGCGGGCGGCACTTTCGGCGGTTTCAAATGCATGGTCCACGCCGCCTGGTTCACGCCGCGGTGCTTGCTGCTCGGCACCGTACCAACCAGCTTGCCCTGAGCATCGAGCACTGCAATTTTCAAATCGCCGAAAATGTGCCGCGACTTCTGGTAATACAAAATCTCCGCGTTCGTCGGACGGCTCGGCCCAGTGAACGTCGCGTCGCCTTCGGGCCAGCCGCCATTAGTCTCCATCCATTGCACAACATTGGGCATCGGCAGGAAAGCGGCGTCGGACCGCAGCAGTTCCGGCGTGAGCGCGCGCAAGGGCGAGATATTGTCCACGATCCATATGCCGCGGCCATGCGTCGCCAGGATCAAATCGGAGGTTCGCGGGTGCACCACGATGTCTCGCACCGCGACGGCTGGAAAGCCGCGGCCTTTGTATTGCGCCCAGCGCTGGCCGCCGTCCACGCTGAT
>DATFZA010000724.1:0-2721 GCA_035314765.1 Bryobacteraceae bacterium | reverse complement strand
CCACCACTTCGATGAGCTTGGTGGGATTCGAATCCAGGTCCACCATGTTTCCGGCTTCTTTCGCCGCCTGGGTGCCGGTATTCATGGCCACGCCCACATCGGCCTGAGCCAGCGCGGGTGCATCGTTGGTGCCGTCGCCGGTCATGGCAACCAGCTTTCCCTCACTCTGCTCGCGGCGAATCAAATCCATTTTGTCTTTGGGAGTTGCCTCCGCCAGGAAGTCATCCACGCCCGCTTCGCGCGCAATCGCGGCCGCGGTCAGCGGGTTGTCGCCGGTGATCATCACGGTCTTGATGCCCATGGCGCGCAACTGATCGAACCGCTCCTTCATACCGCCTTTGACAATGTCCTTGAGGTGAATCACGCCGAGGGCGCGCTGATTTTCCGCCACTACCAGCGGCGTCCCGCCGGAGCGGGAAATGGTCTCCACGCTGGCCTGGACTTCCTTCGGCATAACCGTGTCATGCTGCTTGAGGTATTTGACGATGGCATCGACCGCGCCCTTGCGAATCTCCCGGCCATCGAGGTTCACACCCGACATGCGAGTTTGCGCGGTAAAGGGAACGAAGACGGCTTCCTGCGAAGACAGTTCACGTCCCCGCAAGCCGTATTGCGTCTTGGCTAGAACCACAATCGAGCGCCCCTCCGGCGTTTCGTCCGCCAGTGAGGAAAGCTGCGCTGCATCGGCCATCTCGGCCGCGGTAATTCCGGGCGCGGGGATGAACTCCGCCGCCTGCCGATTGCCCAACGTAATGGTCCCGGTCTTGTCCAGCAGCAAGGTGTTGACATCGCCGGCGGCCTCGACCGCTCGACCCGACATGGCCAAAACGTTGTGCTGAACCAGGCGATCCATGCCGGCAATGCCGATGGCGGAGAGTAAGCCGCCGATGGTGGTGGGAATCAGGCAGACCAGCAACGACACCAGAACAAACACAGTTTGCGGCGCGCCCGAGTAGATGGCGAACGGTTGCAAGCTGACGACGGCGAGCAGAAAGATGATAGTGAGTCCAGCCAGCAAAATATTCAGCGCAATCTCGTTCGGCGTCTTCTGCCGCTCCGCTCCTTCCACCAGAGCGATCATGCGATCGAGGAACGTTTCCCCAGGGTTCGATGTGATCTTGACCTTGATATGGTCGGAAAGAACGCGCGTGCCGCCCGTCACCGCAGAACGATCGCCGCCGGCCTCGCGGATGACGGGCGCAGACTCTCCGGTGATGGCCGACTCGTCCACCGAGGCGACCCCTTCGATGATTTCGCCATCGGAGGGAATCAGTTCGCCGGCCGCGCAGCTTACCATGTCGCCGGCGCGTAATTTGGAACTCGGCACCTTCTCGACCGCGCCGCTGGCGAGCAGTCGATTGGCAACGGTTTCCGACCGCGCTTTCCGCAGCGTATCGGCCTGCGCTTTGCCTCGGCCTTCGGCCATGGCTTCCGCAAAGTTGGCAAACATCACCGTGAACCACAGCCAGGCCGTGATCTGCAGGTTGAACCAGAACGCCTTGCCGCCCTGGAGCAGCAGAGCGGTGGTGATGACGCTGCCGATCTCGACCACAAACATGACGGGGTTGCCCATCATTTTCCGTGGGTTCAGCTTCACGCACGCGTCCACAATGGCCCGCCGGACAATCTTCCATTCCCAAATCGCTTTTTGTTTCGCTGCCATTTGCAGAATCCTCTAGAAGGTCTTACCCGCCAACATCAGCAACTGCTCCAAGATCGGCCCCAGGCTGAGCGCCGGGAAAAACGTCAGCGCCCCCACAATGACAATCACGCCGATCAGAAGCACTGTGAACAGCGGCGTGGTCACTGGGAACGTGCCCAGCGAAGGCGGAACGTACTTTTTCTTCGCCAGGTTGCCGGCGATGGCCAGCATCGGAATAATCATCAGGAAGCGGCCGATCAACATGGTCAATCCAATGGTGGTGTCGTACCAGAGCGTGTTCGCTGTTAGTCCGCCGAAGGCTGAGCCATTGTTGGCGGCGCCTTCGGTGTAGGCGTACAAGATTTCGGAGAAGCCGTGCGGGCCGGGGTTCAAGATGCTGGAAGTGCCAAAGTCCTTGAGCACGGAGATGGAACTGAATCCGAGAATCACGAGTGGGAAGACGAGCGTGACCAACATCGCCATCTTGACGTCATACGCCTCGATCTTCTTTCCGAGATATTCCGGCGTTCGGCCGACCATGAGACCGGCGATGAAGACGGCCAGGACCACGTAGATCAATACGCCGTAGAGCCCTGAACCCACGCCCCCGAACACGGTCTCACTCAGCATCATGTTGGCCAGCGGTACCATGCCTCCAATTGGCGTGTAAGAGTCATGGAAACCATTGACGGCGCCGCAACTCGTATCCGTGGTAACCGTGCTCCACAGAGCGGAGTTGGCGATGCCGTAGCGGACTTCCTTGCCTTCCATGTTGCCGCCGGACTGCATCGCACTGGCGTGCTGATCGACTCCTTTGAGCAGAGGATTGCCGCGAGCTTCCGCCCAATAGGCAACCGTCACGCCGGCAAAAAAGAGAATCGCCATGGCCGCCCACACGGCCCAGCCATGCGCCTGCGATCCAGTCAGGCGTCCGAGCGTGTAAGTCATTCCAGCAGAGATGGCGAAGATGCAGAACATCTCGAAGAGGTTCGAGAGCGGCGTTGGATTCTCGAACGGATGCGCGCTATTGGCGTTGAAGAAACCGCCGCCGTTGGTGCCCAGCATTTTGATTGCTTCCT
>DATFZA010000723.1:0-3096 GCA_035314765.1 Bryobacteraceae bacterium | reverse complement strand
TAGTTGCGGCCAAAGCTTGCTCAACGGCTGCTTCAGGCTGCGGCAATAGAAAACGTCGATGTGTTGGTAGGGCATCGAGTACGGATGATCGACGTGTCCTACCTTCTCTACGCTCGCGAATAGCTCTTCCAAGCGTTCCTGACGGTCGCCCATGACGATCATGCTTTCGCCAGTGTAGCCGCGCGGTCCCCACAGAAAGTAGGATTGGTGGCCGCTCAGCGCCGGGGGCAATCCGTACTTCGGCCCGAAGAAATCGATGCTGCTCGCCTGGCCGTAGTTCTGGCCGAAAATCGCGGTCTTGGCGCGAATGTCCGGCGGGAGCTGGTTGAAGGCGCGTGCGACTACCTGCGCCATTTCCTCCCAGCCGAATTGATCGGCGAAGATCTGCGGTAGCGGCCCGAGCGCGGCATTTTCCACTCGCGGTTGCTGCAGGCGGGTGGCTTCGGTGTAGCGGATGTATTCCTCGACCGGCAGCACGGGAACTGCTAGCGGGGCGAGCGCCGCGGCCATCAGCACGATTAATGCGGGATACGCGACCTTGAGCCAACTCCAGCGCGGCGCGGTCAGCAAATCTTCCCAGAGCACCCCGCCCCCGGCGATGAGCAGTGGAAACGCGGGGAACAAATAATAAACGCGCGGGTCGAGTGTCATAATGATGGCGGTCGCGATGACGAACGCGAGGCCGAGCGCGCGCATTGTCCGTCCGGAAGGCGTGAACAGAAAATACCAGAGGCCGCCCAGCCAGATGGGCAGGCTGATGGGAAGCATCGCTAGCGTTTCTTCGGTGAACATGCTCCAGGGCGGCAGGTCCACGTTGCGGCCGCTGCGCCGGATGTTGGCCTGCAATTCGAGAAACGGAAAATGATGCTGGATATTCCAGATCAGATTCGGCAGAAAAATCAGAAAAGCGATCGCGCCGGCCATCCAGAACCAGGAGCTGTTCATGATCTTGCGCTGCGGCGTCAGGAGCAATCCCAGCACCAGCGCAAAGCCGAAAATCAGCATGGAGTGTTTATTTTCGAGCCCGATTCCGGACAACGCGCCAAACCATAACCAAAGCTTTTTGTTTCCGGTGTTGATGATGCGAATCACCAGGAATGCGCAGCCCATCCAGAACAACGGCTCGAACGCGTTCATGGTGAAAAGATTGTCGATCCCGAGGTAGCCGGGTGCGGCCAACGCCGCGAGCGCCGCCAGACCTTGCGCAAAACGCCCGCCGCCCAATTCGCGCGCCATGAATCCGGTGAGCAGAACCAGTCCCGCGCCTGCCAGCGCCGGTAGAAAACGAATTGCGCTGAGCGAATCGCCCAGCGTGATCCGGACAAGTTTGGCGACGAAGGCGATCAGGGGCGCTTGATCGACGTAGCCCCACGCCAGATGCTGCGAGCACGCGAGGTAGTACAGCTCATCGACGAAATATCCGTAGTGCCGGCCTGTGTAGAGATGAACCAGCAGCTTGGTGACAGCCAAACCGGCCACGATCGCCGGACCGCTGGCGTACCAGTTCGGGCCTCTGTTCTGGGCAGGGTTCAATCCACCGTTTCCGTTTGAGGATCGCTCGGGCCCATGGCGTGCATAACTGCTTTCACTTTACCGGAGTATTCGGGATTCGGATTGTAGGTTCGGAGTTTACCGTCCAGGCTCTTGTTTTTGTAACGATTCGAGCGCGCAAGTTGCGCGGCGACGTAATGGATGCCTTCGCGCACCGAAGCGAAATTTTGCAGGGGGGAATCCCAACCGAACACGTTGTTATTTCTGTAATCCTTGCCGCCGCTCGATTCGATCATTGAGATGCTGGGCAGCAGACGCCAATCGAGGGCGTAGCGGTCGGCCGCTTGCAGGAAATCCCCGGCCACTTCGCGCAGCGGGCAATCCCGCGCCTCGAAGAACTGCTGCAAGCGGACCAGCCGGGCATCGACAACCTGCGTCGGCGGACCGGCATTTTCCGTCTGAGGGCTGACTGCGGCCGGAACCGAAATCAAACCGGCAACCAATACCATACTCTTCATCGGAGTTTCCTCCTCCAAAAAAATCGAAGATTTTTGCGATGGACTTCCTATAACTGGAAGTTATTGAAAACTAACGGGCGACTGTCGAAACGGAGTAATTCATCTTTAGAATCAATGAGATAGGAGAACGGGTGGAAATTGCATCAGATCAAAGTGTACCACAAGGGTCCGCCAGGAAAAGTACCATGTCCAGGTTGCTCCTTGTAGACGCCTTAGGGTGGGCTTTGTTTCGCGGCGCGTTTATGAATGGAATGCGGGGACCGAGTTGGAGCGGCTCACAGGGATTCCCATTCCTCCTGAATGCCAGCGTCCCGGAGCAGGCGTGCTAACAAGCCCTTGCTGATATCGCCGGCCAATAGTTGACACAATTTTAGGATGTCCTGCACTTTTGGATCTCCCAATTGATTTTTTTGGCGGGCGGGCGAATGCTGCCTCTATTTTACGTCCATGCTCCGCCGCGGGCGGCTCGCTTCAGGTATTGGCCGCGGCCGGGCTTGCCGAGGAATTTCCCGTTGTCGACGATGACCTCCCCGCGCGACATCACCATTCGGGCGTTGCCTTTGACGCGAAAGCCTTCGAACATCGAATAGTCGACGCGCATGTGGTGCGTCTTGGCGCTGATGGTGTGCTCGGCATTCGGGTCCCAGAGCACGATGTCGGCATCGCTGCCTGCCGCGAGCGTGCCCTTGCGCGGGTACATTCCGAAAATGCGCGCGGGTGTCGTCGAGACCAACTCGACGAAACGGTTCAGCGTGAGTTTGCCTTGATTCACGCCGTGATGATAGATCAACTGGAGCCGATTTTCGATGCCTGGGCCGCCGTTCGGGATCTTCGTGAAATCGTCTTTGCCGAGCACCTTCTGGTCTTCGAAACAGAACGGGCAGTGGTCGGTGGAAACCACCTGCAGGTGATCGTGCTTGAGGCCGTCCCATAGCTTCGGCAGATTTTCTTTCTCGCGCAACGGGGGAGTGAAAACGTATTTCGCGCCCTCGAAATTCGGGCGCTCCAGTTCCTCTATCGAAAGCAGGAGATATTGCGGGCAGGTTTCGGCGAAGGCGGGCAGGCCGCGGTCGCGCGCCTCGCGAAC
>DATFZA010000722.1:0-9313 GCA_035314765.1 Bryobacteraceae bacterium | reverse complement strand
GGGACATGCTATAGCTTGTCCGGGACTTTCGACACAGGTTGCTAGCACTTAATTGCAATTCAGAGAGCAGCGAGATGGTGGTGGCTTATCGTGCCGCCAGCGGCGTCATCCCCTGCTGGTCCATCCACTTATTGAAGTCCGCCACGTCCTTATCCACTAAAGTCCGGTATTCGGCCCGCACACCAGCTAGATCTTTTTCGATGCTTTCGAGCATGGCGACTTCCGAATCCGTCGGCCCATAGGCTGCCCCACCCGACACATCGCCAGCGCCCGTTCCAATTTCGCCGCCCAGCCAAATCAGGTCGAAGTAGATCTTGTACGCCGAAATGAAATACTTGTCGTCGCTGGTGGTGAGCGCCTTGGAAACCAGCTTGTACTCGACGGCTTGCAGTTTCTCGTTCATCTCCTCAACTACCTTGATTTGCGGTGGCGTGCCATGCGAGGTACGCAGCATGCGGCCGGCGTCGTCGAGTTGTTTGCGCATCCACTCGATGCGATTCACCATTTCGGAAACGCTGCTGATGTCGTCGCGAACGCGCAATTGCAGGCGCACCGAGGATTGAATCTCCTGTTCCGAGGCCGGCGAATTCGGATCCTTGAGAATCTCCAGCGGCTGCTGATATGTCTCGCCATTCACGGTCAGCTTCGCCGTGTACTTGCCCGGCGCAGCGATGGGGCCCACCTGCGCGTCTTCGGCGCCCCAATGCGTGATGGGCCGGAAATCCTGACCGCGGAAGCGCGGTTCCTCCCAAATATGCGGATTGTCGTCTGGCGTTGTTCGCAATGCGATGTAATCCGGTTTGTCGAAACGCAGGTCCCAGTTCTTGCGATTCACACCGGGGTGCGCGTCGCTCTCCACCTCGTGGACCAGTTTGCCATCGGCGTCCACAATCGACAGCTTCACCTTTCCTTTGGGCGCTTCTTTCAGGTCGAAATCGAGATCGGCGTTCTGCCCCGCGATAAAGCGGTAGGCGGACCGGGGCGTGAAAAAACGAACCGAGGTATCGGTCGGCTGCGTGGCCATCTGCTCGAGCGGCGTGAGGTCATCGAGAATGTAGAACCCGCGCCCGTAAGTCGAGACCACCAAATCATGAAACTGCTTCTGCACCGTCACCCAACTGACCGGTGAGTGCGGCAGGCCGGTGCTAAGCTCCGTCCATTCGCCGCCATCGTTCAGCGAGTAGTAAAGTCCACTGCCGGTTCCCGCAAACAACAAACCCTTGGCGTGCGGGTCTTCGGTGATGCAGCGGACGTAGGAAAGCTCATGCTTAGGCAGCGTGTCGCTGATTTTTTTCCAGGTTTGGCCAAAATCGGAGGTTTTATAGATAAATGGTTCGCGGTTATCGTTGAGATGGTAATCGACCGAGATGTACGCAGTGCCGGCGTCAAACGTAGAGGGCCAGATGCTGGTGACGCTTCCCCAAGCCGGCAGACCGGCGATGTTCTTCGTGACATTGTTCCAACGCGATCCGTCTTTGGTGTACCAGACCAGCCCGTCGTTGGTGCCCGCCCAGATCAAGCCCTTCTGCACCGGCGACGGAGCGATAGCGAAGATCACCTCGCCGTAAAACTGACCCAGGTTGTCGCCCACAATTCCTCCGGAGGAAATGTTGCGCGCCGGATCCTGCGTTGACAAATCGGGGCTGATGACGGACCAGCTCTGTCCGGCATTCGATGTCTTGAACATCACCTGGCAGCCGTAGTAGACGGTGTTGTGATCGAACGGATCGATGGCCAGCGGCGCAGTCCAATGGCAGCGGTATTTGGCGTCATTCGGCGGCGAATCGAGCGTGTGCAGCCAAGGGCTCACCGACCGCGCAAAATGATTGCGCGCATCCCAACGAGAGACTTCAGCGCCGTAACAAGTGGCCCAAACAATGTTCGGGTCCTGCGGATCGGGAAGCGTGAAGCCGGACTCACAACCGCCCATGCGGTGCTCCCACCCGTACTCCTCGGATCGGCCGTAACCGGAACCGGGAAGCGGATAACTGGGTCCGCGCATGGTGCTGTTGTCCTGCATGTTGCCGTAAACGTAGTACGGGACCTGATTGTCGGTGGCGACGTGATACATCTGCCCCACGGCTAGCTGCACTCGATGGAAGCCGCGGCCGTGGACCGTCGTAATGTCGAGGCCGCCGTCATGGGTAATTACAAAGCGGTCGGCGTTGGTGGGGTCGATCCAGATATCGTGATTGTCGCCGCCCCAGGGCAGCGGGCGGAACGTCTCGCCGCCATCGAGCGATTGATGGAAAGAGCTGTTCGAGACGAAAACCTCGTTCTCATTGGCGGGTGAAACCGCAAGATGAATATAATAGCCGGCGCGTCCGATGAGCGCGCGATCCCAGTTCACTACGCGCCAGTTCTCGCCGCCGTCGTCGGAGCGCCACAACGAACCTTGATCTTTGGTTTGAATGAGAGCATACACGCGGTTGGAATCAGTGGGCGCGACCGCCGCATCCACTTTGCCCCAGGGCGATTTTGGCAGACCGTGGCCTTCAATCCGGGTCCAGGTGGTTCCCGCGTCGCGCGAAACGTACAGCCCGCTGGACGGGCCGCCGGACATCTCAGCCCAGGTGTGCATTTCCAGTTGCCAGGCGCCGGCAAAGAGCACGCGCGGATTCTGTGGATCCATGCTGAGACCTGAGCAGCCGGTGTCGGGGTTCACAAACAGAACGCGATCCCAATGATTTCCGCCGTCGGTGGTGCGGAACACGCCGCGTTCCTGCTGCGGCCCCGTGCCGCGCCCGACCGCGCAGGCGTACACGATGTCGGCGTTGGTGGGATGCACCAGAATGCGCCCGATGCGGCCGGTTTGCCCGAGACCCATGTTCTTCCAGGTTTTGCCGGCGTCGGTCGATTTATAAATTCCATTGCCCATAACGTCGGAGTCGCGGATCACCCAGGCTTCGCCGGTTCCGGCCCAGACCACGGTGTGGTCGGACGGCGCGACAGCGAGCGCGCCGATTGCTTGCACGGGCTGATCGTCGAAGATGGGATTCCAGTTGTTGCCGCCGTCGGTAGATTTCCAGACGCCGCCCGAAGCGGCGCCGGCATAATATGTCGACGGATCGCCCGCAATGCCGGCAATGGCCGACATGCGGTTGCCCACCTGCGGCCCTACGAAACGAAAGCTGAACTCAGGACGGGGGCGCCGGGGGCGGCGTTGAGCGGGAAGAATACAGACGGTCAGGATCAGGAGAAAGGTTAGTTTGCGCATGGCCGGAAATCAAAGTGTAGCGGATCGGGGCTCGTCGGTCGTTCATCAATCGGCCGAACAGCGGGTTCGATCACGCAGTGAGGCAAGGGCAGCCGCGGATATGCGGGAATCCTTCATGGGTACGCCAGATGGGACGCGAGAATAATGGAGGTAACTTGGTCTTAGTCATATTGACGATGGCTCCTCCGACTTCCCCAGTTCGGCCTCAATCTCCTGAATACTGGGCAGGGCGCTCTTGAGCTGCTCGGGGAGCTTCTCAAGGTGCCGGAACTCCGAGATGCCCATCGGGGTCGCGGTGTTTCTGAGCGCGTATTCGGCGATGATCCGATTCCTCCTCTTGCAGGGAATCAGGCCGATACTCGGCTGGTCGTCCGGGTGGCGGAGCAGGTCGTCAACGGCGGCGAGATAGAAATTCATCTTGCCGGCGATTCCGGTTTGAAAGGAGTCATTTTCAGATCGATGACGCAAAAGCATCGGAGCTTCAGGTGGTAGAAAAGCAGATCGAGTTTGAAGTCTTCTCCGCCGACTTCGAGCGGAACCTGGCTCCCGACGAAGGCGAAACCGGTGCCGAGTTCGATGAGGAACTGCGCAAGTGCTCCAGCAGTCCTCGTTCGAGATCGCGCTCCTGCGCCTCTGTGGTGAGGGTGAGGAAGTCGAAGTTGTAGGGGTCCTTGATGAGACTCCCGGGCGAGGTCGGACTGCGGTGCCGGGAGTGTTGCCTGGAAGTTTGTGGTCGCCTTCCCCTGCCGCCGATAGAGGCCGCTCTCATCTGGAGAACGAGAACGTTTCGGCTCCAGCCGTTCTGGATGGTTTGCTCTGCATACCAGATCCTCCCCTCCGGGGACTTCACTTTCTCCAGAAGGGTAAGGTTGTGATACCAGGTTAATTTTGCAAGTGGCGCTTGCAAAATTGAGCCGTCGGGCCAAGCCTCCGCGAAAGCCTTCATATAGTCGAGGTTACGAGGCGAGAGCCCCTGCATGTCTGGAAATTCTGATCGGAGGTCTTTGGCCAGGCGATCGATAACCCGAGTTCCCCAGCCGTCCTCCCTCTGGCGAGTGAGAATCTCCTTTCCAATCCCCCAATAGAGGAGAACAAGCTCCTGGTTTACCGCAACGGCGGCACGAACCTGCGCCGTCCGTATCTGGCTCTTCAGCCGGGCCAAGAGGTCTTGGTAGTTCTTTGAATTCGAAATCAGATCCGCCATGCGCTCCCTCTGTCGTAACAGATCGCCATGGTCCATAGAAAGCGAAGATGCTCGGGCACTGGCGGGGATGCATGCGCCGTCAAAGCAGGGTGGTACCAGCATCAGGAACTATCCGTTCGCTGCCGGTGTCAACAGGAATAGGATAAAGACCGACTCCCTTCACCGATGCGATTAATCAGGAGATTACTGCTATTCATAACCGAAGTCGCCGTTCTCTTGTTTGGCCTCGCCATTTCCTTGGCTTTGGCGATCTATTTTGCCTCCGGCGAGAACAGTGATGCAGCCGCGACCCCAATACTACTCGCCGGTTCGTGCCTCACTATTCTGGGACTCTTCATGTTCCGCCGCAAAACGCGAGGCTGGAAGATCGAATACGATGCAGCGGGCTGGGCGCGGACGCAAGCCGAACGCAGAACACGTCCCATCTATGCTCGGTATAAGCGCATTGTTCAGCGAACTCTCCTATGCGTGCCGAGCGCAGTCGCCGCGTTCGTGCTGTTCTTCCTTCCCGTGGTGTCCCACATGACACATCCTCGCTCACGATATCTCAAACACTATCGAGTCCCCATACCTTGGACGATGTTGGTTCTCTCACAACTAGGATCGCTCCAGGAATACAGTTTTGTCCGGGCGTACACTGGCGCCAGTAGCGATCCCGGCCGATTTGGTTTTATGCCCTTTTGGGAGCCAGCCCAACTGTATTCGCTTATGGTCTTTGGCAGCGTGCCGCCAGGCGCCACGACCTTCGAATTCAACCACAAACAAAGGGTGGCTGGGCGTGGGGAACCTAGCCGGGAATTCCGTTTTGGCGATGCCGCATTGACGTGTTGGCAAAATTTCAATACACGACGCCCACATTGGGAAGTTGCATGCGATACCCCGCCGGAGGTGCACGAACAAAATTTCTACGCCATGTTCTATGGCCGTGAAGAGGACATCCCAGTGTTCTACAGGATCATTGAAGGTGTAACGCCAGTCAAATAGATATCGCCGCTCCGCCCTTAACCCCATTGCGGGGACGCAGGCGGTCAACATCAATAGAAAGATGAGTTCAAAAGGTCGCGGATTCAAGCAGTCGTGCGTGGCCGTGGGGGACAGTTCGTTTTTTCGAACGCTGCCAGATCATGCCGATGCGCAGGTGCGTGTTCCTCTCCCCGTGGTTCACAAGGGACAGTTCGTTTTTTCGAGCCACCGCAGCTGATGCAGAGGTGCGACAGCCGGGAGGGTCGGCTTCCGTCCACGTCGGCCTGCCAGGCCGGAACAGTTCGTTTTTTCGAGTGCCGATTTCCTGAGAACCGGACGTGTGCTTCTGGTGGATAAGCCCGGCGGACAAGTTCGTTTGTCCTTTCGACCATGCGCAACCGCCTGCTGTTCCCGTTGCCGAAGCGAATCGTGGCCGACTGAACTCTGTCACGCAACTCGCAAATTCTCTCACTCGGCCGTCAAGCCTCGCGTTTTCAAGGAAATACGGAATGTTTCCCATTATTGGCAATGCGCCAAACCGCTTCGTTGCCCCACCCCCACTGCTACATTTGTGCCGTGTGGGGCGTTTCCTGCGCGCACGAAAGGAATTTACCACATGGCTTACACCATGGTCACCGCTTCGAATGCCGAGGATTTGGTGAACCAATTAGATACTTTTGAAACGAGCTTTGCCAATTCCGGCGAGGTGATCGACTATCAGATTCCGGTGCTCGACAGCGCCGGGGAGATCGACGACAGCGACGGTCCCGATTGCGGGGCCACCGGCAACGTTCAGGACAGCCGGCGAGCGCTGGTCAGCTATTTCACCGCTTGGGCCTTTGCCCCGCAAGCGGTCCAGACCAAACTGATGCGTCTGAGCGACAACCAGATTTCCGATTGGTCGAGCTTTGACGACGCCACTGCATTTGCCGCGGAGGCTCCGCCGTTGGCCGCCTAGGCATTAGGGCCGCGTTACCGGGGAGCCCTCGCGGTTCTCCCGGTTCGCGGCGCTGAGTTGATTCTCTTTTGTCCCCGAGTTATTACTGCCATTCGGGACTGGGGCATGCCCGGTAGCGAGACCGGATTTCGGTGGTGGGCTGCGGCGAGAGATAGGTTTAGGGGCACGCGCAAGCACGTCGCGCCAAGCGCACGGACAAGCGCCTCTGATCGCTGTGGCGCAAAGTTGCCACACAAAGACGAAGTTTGGCAAGCCACAGCACATCTCCTAGAACCGGGTACGTCACAACATTCGTAATATTTTCAATATGATGCATTAGTACGTAACTTTGGCTGGAAACGTGCATCGAACAGATCGGGAGACAGTTTGGTCTGTAGTCTTGTAATTACATTGCCGAACGATACTTGTACGATGGAAAATACTAGAACCCGGAGCGACTCTGAGATGTCTGCAACAGCAGCTAAAGTCAATTCCGACCTCTCGCTCGATGCTAACCGCCAGCAGCTTGAGAAAGAACTGGAGGATGGGTACGTAGCCAATTCTGTATCGGCGCTAGCTACTGCAAACGAGATGATGGGCGCAGAAGCAGACCTCACGATAGAGCGAGGCTGATCTTTAGAGCCTTGTCTATTTCCTGCATAGTTCCCGCGTTGAGCCTGCCTGTTTGATTTTGTATACGTATTTTGTCGACGCAGCGTATCAGGTTGCATTGCACAACACTGTATTTCGTTAGTCCACCTTCCCCCTTAAACACAGGAACATCTACTGGGTATCGTCGCGGAACGTTCTCGGCGCCAGTAATCGCAGCGACGATTGTGATCGGTGAGTATTTGTTCCCTACGTCATTTTGAATCACGACACAGGGGCGTATAATGTCTGGCTCGCTCCCTTTGGCCGGGCGGAAGTCTACGTTCAGGACGTCGCCGCGAAAATATTGAACAGGCAAACTCTTATCCTCGTTTCTTATTATGATTCGCTACTGCATTATCGCTCTTGGGCGTCGTTGACGGTCGTGTATCCGCCATCAGTTTTTGAGATCCTGCCTCTCGTGGCAAGCCTGCCGAGGGGTCAGCGGGAGTCCATGAACGCTCGCTCCCGGTGGCTATTTCGATGGTGTGAATGCCCTTTCTTTGGAAAATACTGCTCAAGTTGTCATCTGGAGTTCTACGAGGGCGAGAACCTGACCTTTGCTAAGGCGGCGTTGGAACATGCGGACCTTGCGGGCTAAGGCCTGAGCTCAAGCGCGATAAAATTTCAAAGTAAGCGCACTTCCTGGATTTCGTATTGCTTGAGTTTTGTTGACGTCAAGGCGACACCCGCCGCGATCCTCCCGCCGCATGCGCATTACGCACGGGAGCCCTCGTGGTTCTCCCGGTGCGCGGCGCTCAACATGTTTTCTTTTGCCGCGAGCCATTGTTCGATGTCTCGCTGTTCGGTCCGCGCGCGCTCCAGGGCTTCTGCCGTCACTTCGGGCGCCGGGCCGCCGGTCACACGGCGGATGCGAACGAAATTTTGCGGATCGAGTGCCTTCTCCATTTCCACCTGATGCTTTGACAAGTTTGCATCGAGGGAAACTGTGGTGCGAGCGATCGCCGCGGGAGAATCGTCGGGACCGCATAGCTTCACGGCTCGCGCGACCAACGAATGCGCTTGCCGGAAACTCATCCCCGTGGAGCGCACCAGCGTGTCCGCCAATTCGGTGACGGTCAGGAAATCGGCGCCGGCGCGTTCTTCGAGCTTGGCCGCGTCGATCTCAACAGCCTGCATCACTCCGGCCAGCAAACGCGTGGACCGCAGCGCCGACTCGAACATTTGGAACACCAGCGGCTGCAAATCGTCTTCGCTATCGTTAATGTCTCCGAAAGGCGTGTTGTGCGCACAGGTCAACAGCGCCTGCGCCTGGCCCAACGCGCGGCTCGCGAGGATGCGGGCGTGCTCCAGAGCAACCGGATTGCGCTTCTGCGGCATGATGCTGGACGATTGCACAAACGCATCGGGCAGCCGCAGAAAACCAAACTCGCGCGTCGACCAAAGCAGCAAATCCTGCACGAATTTTCCCTGGTTCACCATCGCCACGGCGACGGCGGCGGCCGATTGCGTGAGGTAATCGATGGACGCAATTGCGCCGTACGAATTCTCGGCCAGCCCTTCAAACCCCAGCAGCCGCGCAGTAATTGCGCGGTCAATCGGAAAGCCGGTGGTGGTGATGGCGCACGCGCCCATGGGACTGCGATTCACATTCACGAAGGCGGCTTCGAGACGCTGTAAATCGCGGCCTAAGAACTCGATTGCCGCGAGCAAATAGTGCGCCAGCGTGGTTGGCTGCGCCGGTTGCGTGTGCGTGTGTGCGGGCATCACTGTTTCCCGATGCCGCGCAGCCAGATCCAAGAGAACCTTACGCAGTTCCAGAACCGCGCTTGCTAGTTGGAGCAGTTCCCGCCGCAGAGTCATCCGGTACAGAGTAATGGCGATGTCGTTGCGGCTACGGGCGGTGTGCATTTTTCCGGCTGTCGCAATGCCGCAAGCCTGCTCCAGCAGGTGTTCAATGAAGAAGAACAGATCTTCTTGAGAACCGTCGAAGCGTGCGTCTCGAATCGTCTGGCGGTCGAGCCCGTTGAGAGCCGCCAGCAGAACATGCTCTTCTTCGGCGGTGAGAATGCCTTGCCGCGCCAGCATGCGCGTGTGCGCGTAGTGGATCTCGATCAACGCCTCCAGAAAATATTTCTTGGCGTCATCAAAGTTTGGCGCCAAAACAGTTTCGGCATAGATTGGCGCGGGAAAAGCGTCGTGCTTCTCTACCAAGCGGGATTCTTTCCGAGGCTGACCATGTTCGCCAATATGCGATAAGCCCCTGGCACGCCAGATGGCAGTTGGCGGTACAGCGCGAACGCATCGTAGATGTATGCGCCCTTGCCATAGCGCGCCAGCAGCAGGCCGCCGCGCTGCGGATCCTGTTCCGGATCGGCCGTCA
>DATFZA010000721.1:0-9993 GCA_035314765.1 Bryobacteraceae bacterium | reverse complement strand
GGCGGCAAGATCCATGGCATACAAGTGAGTGAGCGAAGAAAACACAATGCGGCTGCCGTCGGGCGATTGCACCGGCTCCTGAATCAAGCGCGCTTTCACCGGGCCTTCTTCCACGCGCGACGCAAACTTCAACGACGGTCCAACGTCGAGCGAAACCTGCGCATGAAATGGAATCACGCGGTCTTCGCCCGTGGCCACCTGAATGCGATGAATCTTGCCGCCGTAGCAGGCGAGCAGATCCTTGCCATCCGGCGTAAAGGCGTAACCAGGCAAGGTATCGCGCGTGGCGCGGGACTCCTGATCGTCACGCTGGATGGGGTATTTCAACCAGCGATCTTCGCCGGTCGCCAAATCACGGATGCGCAATCCTGTTTCGGTATCGAAACGCGTGCCATAGACAAGTTTCTTGCCGTCCGGGGAGAGGACGGGACGAATGGCGCTGCCGCCTTCGTCGGTGATGGTGTCTTCATCGCCGGTAACGCGGTTCCGCCGGACAATCTGCCAGAGCGGGAAATTGACGTTATAGCTGAAATTGCGTTTGCGCCGCGCATAGTAGAAATACTTGCCGTCCGGCGATGCGACCGGGCCGAGGTCATTCAGCATCTGATCGCGCGGCGTGGTGGGCGAAGTGCGGGTCTTGGTTACCTGAACGCCTTTGCCGCCCAGCACGTTGTACATCCAGATTTCGTTGGCGCCGAGGCCCGGTTCGGCGCGGGAAACGAGCACGTATTGGCCGTCCGGCGTCCAACTGGGAGAGGCGAACTCGGATTCCTTGTCGCGGCTCAACTGCTTGGGCTCGGAGCCGTCGGCTTTGGCGATCCAAAGATTCTCTGCGCCATCGCGATCGCTGGTGAAGGCGATCCACTGGCCGTCCGGCGAATAAATCGGCTGGCTGTCGAACGGCAGGCCGCTGGTGATTCTGCGCGCTTCTCCGCCCTCCATGGGGACGGTGTAGAGATCGCCGAGCAAGTCGAAAAGGATGGTTCTTCCATCGGGCGAACTACTGAGGGAGAGCCATGTGCCTTCGTCGGTATCGAACTCGATTTTGCGTTCCGGGGCGAGAGGCAGGCCCGGTTTTTTGGCGACCTTGGCGTCTTGGGCCAGAAGGAGGGCGCCGAGCAAGGCGAGAAGGAGACGGAGTTGCATTAACCGGAATTATAAGGGATTGCTGGAATGGCTCTGCGTTTTGGGCTATGTTCTCGAGTGCGATTGACCAGCGGTACCAAAATTAGTACCGTGGTCTAGGACTGCCGGGCTGAAGCGTTTACCGGCACACTTCTACCGCCTCGATAGCGGCCGGGAGCCGGTGCGCGAATGGTTGAAGGCGCTTGAGCCGGAAGACAGGAAAGCGCGGTGAAGACATCAAGGACGTAGAGTTTTCGCGGCCTATCGGGATGCCGCTCGTTGGTTCATTGGGCCGCGAATTGTGGGAAGCGCGGAGCAACTTGCCACGAGGACGGATTGCGCGGTTTCTTTTCTGTGTGGAGCGGGCGCCGTGGTGCTGTTGCACGGCTTCATCAAGAAGTCCAAAAAAACCCGCAAGGTGATATTGACTTGTCGCTGAACCGGAAAAAGGGAGGAGCCTCATGAAAAAGAGAAATATCGGATCGTCCTTCGATAGCTGGCTGAGAGAGGAGGGCATCGGCGAGGAAGTGACAGCGGCAGCCATCAAACGCGTTCTCGCCCGTCAGGTAGAAGCCGCCATGAAGGAAAAGAAATTTTCCAAGGCGGAGATGGCCCGGAGGATGCGCACGAGCCGCGCGGCGTTGGACCGTTTGCTGGATCCCGAGTATCAGGCTGTCACGCTAAGCACCCTGCAAAAAGCGGCCACGGCGGTAGGGCGTGAACTTCGGCTAGAGCTTCGCTAGAGAGCGCGGTCATTCCGACACCAAGTTTAACTTGTGAACCTATGCCCCGCTCTCGCCATCCAGCTCCCTGAGCAGCGCCAGCGATCTTTTGTCACTGGGGTCCTGTTGTAGCGCCCGGTTGGTCTTGCTTTCAGCTCGCGACGCCCACAGCGACGGGCGGCTCCACTCGCATCGCAGGCGCAGGCTTCGGCGCGCATCCGGCGGCCTCCTGAAGCTCCGCGAAGGTCTCGTCCAGGAAATCCCGCAGGCGATCGAGATCGGGCGCGGACTTATTGTCGCCCGTCAGGCCGAAGTAGAACGTGCCGTTGTAGCTTGCCATCGCACAACAAACGCCCATAAAGTCGCCGATCGGCACGTACGGATAGTAGGTCAGCATTTTGCGTCCAAGCAGATACAACGGGTGCGGGGGTCCCGGTACGTTGGTGCACACCATATCGAAAGGTAGAACCGGGATCGAGTTGGAGAGCATTCCGACCAACTGCGCTTGCATGGGGACCGGCAAGGTCGCGAGCATGGTACCGCCCAAAACCACCATATCGGCGGCATGGGCGCTCTTTACCGCTTCGGTCCGTCTGTGGATTTCCCTCAGGAGCTCGATCGGGTCGGCAATATCGAGTGGCACATTCACGGGAAGCAAAGAGATCTTGTTCCCCGGGCCCTGCTTGGGATCGCCGTTGCGCAGATTGAACGGCACCATGAGACGCAACAGGCGGCCGTTCACGGACTGGCGGTGCAGTTTGGCATAGCGGCGCATGGCGCCGGCGAGGATGACTATACCAACGTCATTCACCTTTACGCCGGAGACGTGCCGTACCGCATCGATATCACGCATGGAGAACTCGGTCCAGGCAACTCCGCGGGGACCGCATGACGGCGCATAAAATGGAAATCGCTGCGCGGGCGGCAGTAGTTCCGGCGCGGCGGGAAGAAGAGAACCTTTCACCGTCTCGCAGAACAAGTTCTCGGCGACTTTCAGCGCGGCAGCTTGCACGGAAAGCATGCGTTCCAAGGCTTGGAAATAGGGACGGAACGCAACGCCGGCAAGTGCGCCCCAAGAAGGCGATGGCGCCGGTGTGTGAAACACCGGCCTGGGCGGCGGCGGAGACACCTCCGGACTGGCGTCAAAAATCAGGTTCATGAGCGCCACTCCGGCCACGCCGTCCACCATGCAGTGATGCACTCGCGAAACAAGCGCGCTGCGTCCGCCTTCCAGTCCGTCCACGACCGTCAAATCCCAGAGCGGGCGGTTGCGATCCATGACTTCACTGAACAGATGGCCGGCTTGGTTTTGGAGCGCTTCTTTGGTGGCGGCTTGAAGAGGAGCGAGGTGGATGTGGCGGTTGATGTCAAAGCGAGGATCGAATTCCCACCTTGGATATCCGGCCTGGAAAGGCGGAAACACCACTCGTTGCCGGTAACGCGGAATCTGAGGCAGCTTCGCCTCGATCAGCGATTTCAGATCGTCCACCGAAAGCGGGCCGTCGAAGATGAAGACTCCTCCGATATGAAGCGGCATTTCCTTCTTCTCCAGGTACAGGAAAAGGGAATCAAGAGGGCCGAGCTGATCGCTAAGATGCGCCATAGCCTAGGACTTGCAAGTCAAATGCCGATCCCCAGAGCCCATAGAAGCGTCAATTTGCGCAGGCAAGCCGTAATTTAGCGCATATTCGCTTGAGCGGGCTCCAGCAACCAGCGCAATATCACCCTGTTGGCGTCGGCCACCAAGTTGCCAGGTACTTATGGGGTGCACAGCCGTGGTAAATACGATACTGCCTGAACTGACGGCGCCATCTCTGCCGAGCGGATTGCCGGCGGAAATCAGCCCGATCCTCGATGCTTGTCTGGGCGGCGACCCGGCAGAGGTACGCATCCAGCGTGTCGAATCGATCCTGGCCGGCGAGGGTGGCGAGTCCGTGCGCGCCGCGCTCGGAAGCTGGATCGCTCAGATGGTTTCCATCGATAGCTTGGTCCCGGAGACGTACTGCCAATGGCGGCCTTTGGTGCGCGACTCGATTCAGTTCCTGTTTTCGAATCTCTCGCCGGAACGTCTGGCGGCGAAAATCGTCGAGCAAGTCGATCTGCCTTTGGATGAACCACCGGCGCGCCGGCTGCTCGAATTGATCGCCAGAATGCCCGCCATACAAAAACTCGGACAGATTCTGGCGCGGCATCAGCGCTTGGACCCCTCTGTGCGGAAGGCCTTGTCGGAGTTGGAGAACGGGATGCGAGACGCGAGTCCGAAAAGCATCCGCGCCATTATCGCAAAGGAGTTGGGGCCGCGCTTGCGAAAGTACGCCGTAAGAGTTGACCGAGCCATATTCTCGGAAGCCAGCGTCAGCGCCGTAATCCGCTTCACGTACTGCGTGTCCGGCGGACGCGAGCCCGGCGCCAAGCCGCGCGAACACGGCGTCTTCAAAGTGATCAAACCGCATGTCCGGGACTACTTCACCGAGGACCTGACGCTTCTCCACCAGCTCAGCGACTTCCTGGCGAAAAGCCAAGAATACGGCTTCGCCACGCGGCACGTCGCGGAAATGGTGAGCGAGGTCCGCCTTTTGCTCGAGCACGAGTTGGACTTCGAACGCGAACAGGCAACGCTGCTGGAGGCGGCCCGAACCTACCGAAACAATGCCGTCGTTCGTGTACCCCGCCTGGTGGCGGCGCTGTGTACTCCCGAGATCATCGCCATGAGCGAAGTGCCGGGGATAAAAGTGACCGAGGTGTTCCAACAAAGGCCGTACTGGCGGCGCCTGGTGGCCGAGCAGTTAGTGGAAGCTCTGGTCACGGTCCCGCTGCTTTCGCGTGAGAGCAGCGTGCTCTTCCACGCCGACCCCCACGCCGGAAACCTGCTTTACGACGAGCGAGACGGGAAGATCGGAATCCTCGACTGGGCCTTGGCGGCTCGGCTGAGCCGCGACTTGCGGCGGCGCTTGGCCCTGCTAGTGATCATGACCGTTCTGCGAAATTCCGGCGGAGTGAAAGACGCGCTGGTAAAGCTCGCCTCGCCTGGCGAGAGACGCGACAAGGAGAAGGTTCGGCTGATCGAGGAACATGTGGACCGGTTCTTCAAGGAGCTGCCCTATAATCGCTTCGCCGGCAGTCTGGACGCCATGCTGTTGCTGGATGAGATCGCACTCGCGGGCGTCCGCTTTCCCGCCAACCTGGCCATGTTTCAAAAGGCGCTCTTCACTTTGGATGGCGTGCTCCACGATATCGCCGGATCGGAGGTCAGTGTGAGCTATTTGATTGTGCGCGACTTTGTGATCCGGCTGCTGGTGAGTTTCGGCCTGGACCATCCGCCGCTGTCGGTGTGCGACTTGATGGCGGTGGAGCGGAGCGGGCTGCTGTATCCTTCGCGCCTGGGTTTATCCGCGCTATCCGGCGTGAGGTCCAAGCGAGAAGCACCACCGCCGCAAGCCCCGCCGGCGCCTTTCACCGACAACCATGAGGTAGTCCCTTGCTGATTCCAACTGGCATACTCAAGAAGCTTTATTCTCTGCGTAGTCTCAAGAATACCGGCGCCGGCCCGCAGTTTTCGATCAAGAACCGGTTGAGCGACGCTGAACTGGTGGGCGTTGGCTCGATCGCTATCGACGGCCGGCCGTTAGCGCTCGAGCATGTGCGGTTCGATCTCGCGGATGGACGGTCGCTCACCCCTGCCGACGTGAGCGCTGCACATCCGATCCCCTTTCCTCTCAGCTCGGTTCTGACAGTACAGACCGGCGAGCCGGAGCTGCCAATCGGAAGCCATGAAATCGCCCTGAATTTCGAGGCGCGCCCCTTTGGCCATCTTCGGTTCAAGGTGGAGGATACGATTTGCCCCGACGGCCGGCACGAGCGTCACATTCCCCGCGACGATCAGGATGACTACAATCCCGCGATCGTCAAAAAACGGCAGGCTCTGATCGAAGAGACGAGCCAAGTAAAGCTGAAGCACGTCATCGGGTATTCCTTTGACCCTCATTTGGCCATGGGCAATTGTGAGAACTTCGTCGGGGTCGCCCAGGTGCCGATGGGATTGGCCGGCCCACTCCGCGTGTGCGGGGAGCATGCCGACGGTGAGTTTCTGATTCCGCTAGCTACATCGGAAGGGACGCTAGTCGCATCCTACAACCGCGGCATGAAAGTGCTGAATATGTGCGGCGGCGTCAAAGTCACGGTGATGGCCGACGCCATGCAACGTGCGCCGGTGTTTGTGTTTCGCGACGCCCGGGCCTGCCGCGATTTTGTGAACTGGGTGGACGCCAATCTGCCAAGCATCCGCGAGGAAGCGGAGGCGACCTCGTCGGTAGCCAAACTCCTGTACATCGATCCGTACGTTGCCAACAAGTTCGTCTATTTGCGATTCAATTTCTCGACCGGAGACGCGGCCGGCCAGAACATGGTGGGGCGCGCCACCTACGCGGCGTGCTGTTGGATCCAAGACCATTACGAGGGAATCACCAATTTTTATCTGGAATCCAACTTTGCGACCGACAAGAAGGCGTCGCATGTGAACCTCATGCGGACACGCGGCAAGCGAGTGACGGCGGAAGCGACGATTCGGCGGGAGGTGATGATCCAGCACCTTCGGGCCGAGCCGGAACAACTGGTCTATCACTACGGCGTGGCGAATGTGGGCGCATTTCTATCGGGCGCGAACAACAACGGCGCGCAGTCGGCCAACGGTATTACCGCCATGTTTATTGCCACCGGCCAGGACGTGGCCAACGTGGCCGAATCATCCGCTTGCGTCGTCTATTGCGAACTAACGCCCGAGCGCGATCTGTACATTTCAGTGACGATTCCATCGCTCATCGTGGCCACCTATGGGGGCGGAACGGGCCTGCCCACGCAGCGCGAATGTCTGGAAATACTGGGCTGCCGCGGCAAAGGTAAGGTCAACCGATTGGCCGAAATAGTTGCCGGAGTCACGCTGGCAGGCGAGATTTCGCTCGCAGGCGCGATCTCGTCGTCCGACTGGGTGTCGAGCCACGAGAAGTACGGGCGCCACCGCTAATTTCGATGGAACGCGGCCGGGCACCCCAGCCTGCCAGGAGAGTTTCCGACCGATGGGCATGCATGAGAACATTACCGATGACGAGATCCTTGCGAGGGCATTTAAGCAGGCCCTCCTTACCGATCTGGCGGCGCTCGAACAGATGCTA
Organism: Bryobacteraceae bacterium; assembly: GCA_035314765.1. Lineage (GTDB taxonomy): Bacteria > Acidobacteriota > Terriglobia > Bryobacterales > Bryobacteraceae > DATFZA01. The sequence goes on along the minus strand of DATFZA010000721.1, from coordinate 2,978 downwards.
TCGCAACGATGGATGTGGGATGTCACACCGCGCATCGGCGCGGAGCAGGAAATGTTTTTGGTGGATTCGCAGCTTCGTCCGGCACCGGTGGCGCTAGAGGTGTTGAGCCGCCTGAAGCATCCGCGGTTCACCACGGAAATCGGCAAGTTCAACCTGGAAGCTAATATCAGTCCGGCTATTTTTGGCGGCTGCTGCTTGAGGCGCCTGGAGGAGGAACTCAATACTCTGACCGGCCTGGCCCAGGCAACGGCGCGGGAATGCGGCGCGGACATTCTACTGGCGGGGATTCTGCCCACGGCTCATCAACATCATCTCTCGCTGGATAATCTGACCCCAAGCCCGCGTTATCAGGAGCTGAACCGCCTTATGACGAAACTGCGGGGCGGCGCCTACAACATCCTGATAAAAGGCATTGACGAGTTACAGATCATGCATGACAATGTCATGCCGGAGGCGTGCTGCACCAGCTTCCAGGTTCATTTCCAGGTAGATCCGTCGAACTTCGCGTCCGTGTATAACATGGCGCAAATGGTGACCGCGCCGGCGCTCGCGGCCGCTGTCAACTCTCCTCTTCTATTGGGCCAGCGGCTGTGGCATGAGACTCGGATCGCGCTTTTTCAGCACTCGGTTGACGAACGGCCGCAATCGCATAGGGTGCGCAATCACCCAGCGCGGGTCAGTTTCGGGGACGGTTGGGTCGACCATTCAGCGATCGAGATCTTCCGGGAGGAAATAGCCCGGTTCCGGGTGATCATGGCCGTGGATGTTCCCCAGAATTCGCTGGAAGTCTTGATGCACGGTGGTGTTCCGTCCCTGACGGCGCTACGGCTGCATAACGGGACCGTGTGGCGCTGGAATCGCCCGTGCTATGGCGTTATCGATTGCCGCCCGCACTTACGCATCGAAGCGCGGGCGTTCCCAGCAGGTCCAAGTATCGTCGACGAAGTTGCCAATGCCGCGTTCTTCTTGGGCCTCTTGAGCGGGATGACGGCGGAATACAGCGATATTAAGAAGATATTTCCCTTCGAAGACGCCAAAGACAATTTCTTTATGGCGGCTCGGCATGGGTTGAAAGCGCAGTTCACCTGGATCGGCAGCCGGCGCGTCCCCGCAGCGGCGCTTATCCTCGATCAACTGCTGCCGCTGGCTCGCGCCGGTCTGAAGCAATCGGGAATTGACACGGGCGATATCGATCGCTATCTGGGGACTATCGAAGAGCGTGTCCGGCGGGACCGTAGCGGAAGTCAATGGGCCTTCGAGTCGCTTGCCGCCATGGGCAATTCCGGTTCGCGCGAAGGACAGCATCGCTGCCTGACGGCCGCGATGCTCGAAAATCAGCAACGCGGTGGGCCGATTCACACCTGGGCGTTGGCCCGCATGCCGGATTCCGGCAGGTCGCGGGCGCTTGATCAAAGTGTCGAAGACTGCATGTCCACCGACCTCTTTACCGTTCGACCCGACGACCTGGTTCAGCTTGCAGCGAGTGTGATGGACTGGCGGCAAATTAGCCATGTGCCGGTGGAGAACGACCACGGCAAATTGATCGGCATGGTCTCTCACCGCGGGCTGCTCCATATGCTCGCGGAAACCGGACAGAGTTCGGACCACGGCTCGATGATGGTGCGTGACATCATGGCGCCTAATCCGGCCACGGTTGCTCCGCACACGCCCATCCTCGAAGCCATCGAACTGATGCGCGCTAGTAAGACCGATTGTTTGCCCGTGGTTGCCGGTGAGCGCCTGGTCGGTATCCTGACATCCAACGACATATTGGCGATGCTGATGCAAATTTACATAAGTAAAAACGACGCATCAGCCGCAGGCGCGGCTTGATCCGTAATGCTGATATCGGCAGTCGCAGGCATTTTGTAACCGGATGGAGTTATCTGCGTCCCCGGCAACGGTTTTACATCAAAACTCTTCGATTTCGCGATGCGGTCTGACGCTGGATGCCACATAGTGTGTTTAACGGTTGAGGCCGTTGGAAAGGACGCCGCACAGCAGCTGCCGGCCAGCGATTCGCTGCCGATGCGGTGTTCGACCGTGCTGTGCGAGAGCGAGGTTTCTTCTGAGACCCAGACTGAATTACGTCCGGAGTGGATCCGAATCACGGGGCCGCTACACGCACCAATGCGGGTGGGCTGTCGATCTTGAGGGCGAAGGAAGTAGAATGAATCCCTTGCTCAAAGAAGACCGGCTGCACATGAAGGACGCTGGTCCCTTGTATAACGGTTAAGAGACACAAGCCGCCCAGAGCACGATAGATGCGGAACTCCCCGCTGGAATCGACTTGAATGTCGAGGTCCGACGCTGAATCGAAAATCGAGTGGAGTTGAATGCGCACAGGCTCCGTTAATTCGGATTGAGGCGGCATGGGCTCGATCTTGCCTCGGATCACGAACGGCTGCGGTAAGATACCGTCGATCGCAAGTCCTCCGAGCGTTTCATAATCCGCTGTCACGACCACAAAGTTTTCAGCATCACCGACGGAGGTGCGCCCGGTGAGTTTTGGCGTCCAGACCCGTTCAGTGTCAAGGATGCGTTGCGTCACTGAGGGTCCGGACAGCTCATAATCGTAGACGCCCCAATCGACGTCGGCTCCAGTCAATCCCTTGAAGCCGACTGCGAAATCCCGATCGTGCTTTTTGAATTTAGTCACCTTCCAGCCGGAAAGCGATTGCCGGTGTCGTCGATGACGAGGAATGACACCGTTTCGGATGAAGCCACTCTCAATACGATCGTGGTGATCAAAATCAGGTTTCGGATCAGGGTATAAGCACCTCACGCTCGTAGTTCGAAACGGCCGTCCGGATATAGATATATAGATAGTACCGCCCGGCCGCGCCAGACGATGGTATTGCCGAAACAGAACCCCGCACAAAGAGCGGCTGAAAACGACAGAATCGGGCGATGAGACCAAGCCAATGCGGCAAAGACGACGCACATTCCGGCGAGAAGAACAAACTGAAGAACCAGAT
>DATFZA010000720.1:0-3156 GCA_035314765.1 Bryobacteraceae bacterium | reverse complement strand
GCAATGGATGCATTTCGCTGGCGCGCGATGCGCAACGCGGCCTCGGCGAAACGTTCCGGTAACCAACGTTTGGCCGTGCCATAAGCCGCGCCCGGGCTGACGCCAACCACGCGGCCGCGCTCGACTGGCGGCGGCGTGAGGCGGATCAAGCTGCTTTCCGGAAGGCGATCGACAATGCCAGCGCGGCGCAACAGTTCCAGGTAGTAAAAACGTTCGTGACGCGGGATGTCGCCGGGCCGCGGAACGGCGATCGAATGAGTGAGCAAGAATCCACGGGCATCCCGGTTATATCCAATACGGGTGGGAATACGCGCTAGAAACGCGATCAGCGCGGCTTCCAGCGCGTTCTGCAGCAGAATGGCGCAATCGAAACGGCGGCGGCGCAGATCGCGGACCAGCTCCCGGCGCTTTTTCGGATCGTACAGAATCACTTCATCCGCGAATGGTTCCCGCTGATAAAGGCCCGCGACCCAGGGTTTGGCGAGAATCGTGATGCGCGCATGCGGAAAGCGCTCGCGAATGGCCGCTAGCGCCGGCAGACACATCACCGCATCGCCGACCCAATTGGTGGCGCGGATCAGAATGTTAGTAAACTCCACGCGTCTCTATTTGCGATGGTAACGTGAGCGCGAGCTGTGGTTGACATGGCGTCAAGAGTACTGGCGAGTGGCCGCTTGCTGACGCGCGCGGTTCCGTAACAGAACCGCGACCGTGAGGGAGTGACCATGGGCCTGTGGCCCTCCCATAGGGATGAAGACGCCGTCGGCGGTCTCGCAGCATCAGGAATTTGGAATGCGTTTTCAACGGAGTCCCCATGGGCCTGCGGCCTCCTAGAGGGATGAAGACGCCACCGGCCGGTTTCGTAGGATCAATGATTTGGACTGCGTCTTCAACAGAGCGGATGCGCAAGTACCTCTGACGCTGTGGTTAGAATAAGAGCCATGGTCGTAAAAACCGAGTACGTAGACATTCCCGTGGATCAATCGCCGATGCGCATGTTTGTGGCGGCTCCGGCTGCCGACGGGCAGTATCCCGGCATCTGGTGCTATTCCGATATTTTTCAACTCAGCGCCCCCCTGCAGCGCTCGTGCGTTCGCTTGGCGGGCTATGGGTTCGTCGTGGCTGCGCCGGAGATCTATCATCGGGTGGAGCCGGCTGGTACGGTGATCGTGGCCGACGATCCCGGCCGCACCCGCGGGCTGGAAGACGCGCAAAAAACACCGGTTGCGCACTTCGATGCCGATTGCCGCGCCGGATTGGACTGGCTGGGCCGTCACCCCAAGGTGAGTCCTGGCATGCTGGGCGCCATGGGCTTCTGCATCGGCGGCCATCTTGCATTTCGCGCCGCGCTGCAGCCCGATGTGCTGGCCACGGCCTGTTTTTACGGCACCGGCATTCACGATGGCAGGCTGGGGAAGGATGCCGATGCGGGATCGCTTCAGCGCGCGGGCGAGATTAAGGGTGAATTGCTCATGGTCTTCGGGACCGAAGATCCGCATGTTCCGAGCGAAGGCCGCGACAAAATCGACACCGCCTTGCGGGCGACGGGCATCCGCTACACGCGCCACCTCTATCCAGCCCAGCACGCTTTTATGAAGGACGAGGGCATCCGGTACGATCCCGAGTGCACCGACCAGGCGTTTGCGGACATGATCGCGCTCTTCCGCCGTATACTGAAAAAGTGATGCGCGCGTGGGTCTTAGCGCTGGCGTTGGGCATTGCTCTCTCGGCGCAACAGCAACAACAGCCGCCTCCCAAAGAGGAGGAGCCGCCGGAAGAGGACACCTCGCTTAAGCCGAAGGAATACTCGTTCAATCCTCTCCAGGCGGACAAGGAACTGCGCATCGGCGAGTACTATTTCAAAAAGAAGAGTTACCGCGCCGCCGCCAATCGTTTTCGCGAAGCCACCCGCTGGAATCCGAACTTCGCCGACGCTTTTCTGCGTTTGGGCGACGCCGAGGAAAAGCTGAACGACCGCAAGGCGGCGCAGGAAGCCTACGCTAAGTACTTGGAACTAAACCCCGGGGCCAAAGACGCTGAGTCGGTCCGGAAAAAGCTGGCCCCTAAATGAACCGATTTTAACCCCCGCTTAAGGGCGACTTCATGTTGCCCTGCGAACATGGAAGTGAAGTTCTGCTTCAAACTAATCTACTAGGAGATCCCACAACAAATGAAAAAGATCATGACTCTGATGCTCGGCCTTTCGCTGCTGATTGGTGCGACCGCGATGTTCGCTGACGACGCCAAGACCACCGACACCACCAAGCCTGCCAAGGCCAAAAAGGCAAAGAAGGCCAAGAAGACCAGCACCACTGCCAGCACCGAGAAGAAGAGCTAGTTTTTTTCCAAATCGGACTCAGTCTCAAATCGCGCAAGGCTGGCCATAACGGCCCGCGTCTTGCGCGATTGGTGTTTATGAGTGGCGCTCTACCGCTTCCGCAACCGCGCCTTCAAAATCACATGCAGTTCATCATTCCGCGCATTGTTGAAGCGGCACACAACGCGGCCTTCTTCATCCAGCGAGATCATGGCCGGTGAATTCACAGATGACAGCATATAGCCGGCGGGCAGCGTCACCTGATTGTAGGGGCGTCCCAGCTTGCGGTCCCAGACCAGTTCGTCCCCGTCATTCCGATACCCTACCGGGTCGGTGTAGGTTTCGATCACCCGCACTCGCACGCTCTCGCCCTCTTTCAACGCGTGATCCAGATCGGCTTGGACCACCACTCCGTCCGGGTCCGTGGGCGTCGGGTAATAGCCCAGCGCGTTGACCGATTTGCCGGTCACGTTGTAAGTCTTCAATTCCTTGCCTGTGCCCAGATCAATCACCACGGACTTGGACACTACGCTCCCTTTTCGCACGAAGCTATGCACCGATGCCTGACCCGCCTTATCGACTGTGAAATCGTGAGAAATGCGGAATTGATGCGAGCTGGGTTCGAGCAGCCAATAGCGGATGGTCCGGTCCTGCTCGGCCCGGTGAAACTGCATCAGCAGCGCTCCGGCCACCAGCAGCTTGATCACTTGAACCTCCGCGCGGTGATTTTCGACGGAAGCTGATCGTCGCGATCGTTCATCATGCTGATCTTGACTCGCCCATCGGCCTCCGTCGAGACCACCACTGGAACCGTGGAGCCGGTAAGTTCGAAACCGGCC
>DATFZA010000719.1:0-6296 GCA_035314765.1 Bryobacteraceae bacterium | reverse complement strand
TAATTCCCGGTGAGTTGGAAGTTTGCGTATACCTGCGTCGCCCCGGCGGCAGCGGCGAGGACCGCGCCGGCCGCGAGGAATAAAATCAGTCCTCGCGGATTGCCCCGCAGATTCCACACCATGGCAACGCACAAAACCAACCCGGCGCACGCGGCGGTAAACGGGCGCACGGTGGCGCAGGCGCTCAGACAGACCAGCATCCCGAGAGCCCATTTGTTGGGCCTTGTTAAGTGAAGAGTATTGCCGCTAAACCGGAGATAGCACAAGGTGGCGCCGGCAACCAGAATTCCCGACAAAACATGAGCCATAAATCCGATGCAATTTAGCGTGAAAAGGGGTGAAAATACAAAAAACAAAGAGGCATACACGCGTTGGCCTGGCGGAACAACCTGCACCGCGATGAGGCGAACCAGATACAAAAGCAAAAGGCCGAGCAGGGGGTTGATCAGCCACTCCAAGTTGGTTAGCGTTCCCGCAGCCAGAACCGCCGGCCAGCCGAATGGATATTTTCCGGATAACCGGCCAAGATACAGCACGCCGTTGGAAAATAGCGTAGTATCTCCATCCCAGGGAGTAGCGGGCAACGTCATAAACAAGCTGCCGAATCTAAGGCAGCGCGCCTCAAAAAGGTAGGCGCCCTCATCCGCGTAGAAGATTCCTAAGTTCGCAATTGCGGCCAAAGGGATGGTGATCGACACATAGGCGAGTAGGAACAGCGGCTGCAAGCGGGCGCTCAGAGGCGCAAGTTCATTTGAGCCGCGGCCCGTTCTACGCTCTCTCGAGCCCAGCCAGACCAGGAATGGCAGCGCCAACAAGTACTCGGCCACTAGCAATAGAGTCTTGGTGCGGTGCACGCCTAGCTGTTGCGGCCACAAGATCCCACCCAGGCAAACCAGCGCGGGGCACAGCGCTGCCAGCAAGGCCAGCCAGACGCTTCTTTGCACCCTCATCGCCAGACCGCCAGGCGCATCCCGCGGCAGGCAAACATTAGCCGGGAACCCAATGTTTCAGTTTCTCCCGAGCCGGACCCCGAAGCGCGCTCGAATGTCTTCATATTCCGAATCGAGAGAAGCCCGGTCCTCCGGCCGCAGCAAAACCGGGTCGGGACGCAAATGGTGCACAAAAATATCCCGCGTCCAGTCTTCACCAGCCTCTAAAGCCGCCTCTTTCAATACCCGATTCAGTCCGGCGGTGCCTTGCCGGCAACCGACACCGTTCTCGATCACCCACTTGCGCGGAGTATAAGCTGGAGCGGCAGCGAGGAATTCCCGCAGTTGCGCGCCGAGCCCTTCCCGCTTGAAAAACCGGCCAGTGTGCTGGTTGATAAAGGCGCCGGAGCCGATAATGGCGTCTTCATAAATGCCAACTGGCGTGTCGGCAAACATGGACTCGACGACAGCGACGCAGGAGCCCTCCTGATTCGACAGGATAATGCTGAGTTTCGCCCGTGCCAGAGTTCGCGTGACCTCTTCGTCCGAGACATTCTCGCGCAATTCAAAGCGGTCCTGAACACCGTAGAGCCGCGCTTCATCAAACAGCGTTTGGGCGGTTCTTCCAGCCACTTGCTGCCCCACGAGCACAACCTTGACCGAAGACGGAAGCTCCCGTAAAGCCTGAAATAGTGCGAAATGCCGCTTGTAGATCCCGAACCCCGCCAGCATCACGATATCGATATCCTTCTCGGCGAACGGTACCTTGGGGTAGAGATCGGGGTTAACCCAGTTGGAGGAGTAAAGCGGCACCACCCTGAACTTCTTAGAGAGCCTGGGAAGGATCTTGATATCCATCACATTGCTGATGATGGAGAAGATCTGGCTATCCGGGTATAAAACCGGGAACAGCGTGGTCTCGATGGTATGGGGCGGGCTCCAGGACGGCGCAATGACCAAGGCATAGCGTCGCGCGAACTCGGGCAGATTCCGGATGCCCATGATGCGGGCCCACTGGTATTCGAAGGAGACAAAGGCAACGCCGCGTTCGCGCTCGCTGACCCAGGGCTTTAGCACCACGGCTTTTTCTATTTGGTCGGTCTTCCAGGAGGGGGTCCAGGTACTCCAATCCAACGCGCGCCCATCGATGGCCTGGATGCGGCGATTGATCTCCGCTTCAACTTTGAGCATCAGCGCGTCGGATTGCGCGACGCGGGCGATGCGGCAGAGTTCGACAATGGAGCGGGCGATGTCGTTGGGGCCGGTATCGCTGCTGACGTTGCCCGCTTTCAACAATAATGTGCGGGCAATGAGCTGACGGGCATTGCGGCTATGGCGCAGGCGATCGCGGTTTTCCAGCGCGAGGCGTGACAGAACTGACACTAGGGGCCATTATAACGCCGGGGCCGATTTTACTGGCTTGCAGGGTGCTTTCCGGGCGCCCTTCAGAATGGCCGCTAATAGTCCGATAAGTGTTTAGGAGTAGCCGTGCCTCGTGTCATGATAGAAAATTTCCGCGACTTGGTCGATTCCATACCAGGCGCCGCGGCGTACTACCGGCGCGGCCTCTTTCGGCAGCGCCGGAACCTAAATTAAGATCGCTCCGGTAGCTACATGAAATCAAAATTTCGAAGTCTCAATCGAACCTGAATGACAGATACGGATCAGAAACGCGCAATCATCATCGGCGCCGGCCCGGCCGGACTTACCGCTGCTTACGAGTTGCTAACGCGGACCGGAATCCGGCCCATCGTGATCGAGAAAAGCGAACAGATGGGGGGAATTTCCCGGACGGTCAACTACAAGGGAAACCGAATCGACATCGGCGGCCACCGCTTCTTTTCAAAATCCGATCGCGTGATGGAGTGGTGGCTCAAGATACTGCCGCTGCAGTCTTCCGAGAAAGGTCCGGTGGCGATCAAATACCATCGGATGGAGCAGACCATCCGGCCATCCGCAGCGGGCCCCGATGCCGCGGCGGATAACGTGATGTTGCTAAGACCGCGTAAGTCGCGAATCTACTACCTGCGCCGATTTTTCGATTACCCGATCTCGCTCAACAAAGATACACTCCTCAACCTGGGGCTCTGGAGAACCGTGAAGATTGGCGTTAGCTACGTGCAGAGCGCTCTCTTTCCGATCAGGCAGGAGCAAACTCTGGAGCAGTTCTTCATCAACCGGTTTGGCAAAGAACTGTATCAAACGTTCTTCAAGTCCTACACCGAGAAGGTGTGGGGCGTTCCTTGCGGCCAGATCAGCGCCGAGTGGGGCGCGCAACGCATCAAGGGCTTGTCCGTGTGGTCGACGCTGGTTCACGCATTTAAGAAAGTGTTTCAGTCCGGTAAGAGCGACATCGGGCAGAAGGATACGCAGACCTCGCTCATCGAACAATTTCTTTATCCCAAGTTTGGCCCCGGCCAGATGTGGGACGAGGTGGCCCGCCGCATCCGAGAGATGGGTGGCGAGATTCATACCGGCTGCCGGGCCGAGCGGATTCTCACCGACGGATGGGGGGTGAAAGCCTTGGAGGTCGTCAATAAGGCTGGCCACACAGAGACTGTGGAGGGCGATTACTTCTTCTCGACGGCGCCGGTGAAAGAGATCATGAGATCGTTTGACGCCACGCCTCCAAAGAATGTCTTAGAAGTGTCGGACGGCTTGGTTTACCGGGATTTCATAACCGTGGGACTGCTGGTTCGCTCCTTGCTCATCAACGAAGACACGCCCCGGGGCAAGGAACTGGTCGGCGACAACTGGATCTATATCCAGGAGCCGGATGTGCTGCTCGGGAGGCTCCAGATCTTCAACAACTGGAGCCCGTTCATGGTTGCAGAAACGGGGAAAGTCTGGCTGGGGTTGGAATATTTCTGCAACGAGTCGGACGAAATCTGGAACCTCTCCGACGATGGAATGGTCGCGCTGGCGCGCCAGGAACTGAGCAAGATCGGCATCATCGACAGCGCCGAGGTGCTGGACTCGACCGTGATTCGCATGGAGAAAACCTATCCGGCGTACTTCGGGACGTACGACCGATTCGCCGAGATTCGGGAGCATGTCGACCGCTACCAAAATCTGTTCTTGATCGGACGCAATGGCATGCATCGCTATAACAATCAGGACCACTCCATGATGACCGCAATGATGGCCGTGGACGATATCGTCTCCGGTAAGACCGATAAGACCGCTCTGTGGGAAGTCAATACGGAGATGGATTATCACGAGGAAAGCAAAACCGAAGAAACCAAGAGTTTTCCAGCGCGAGCCGTGACAAAACTGACACAAGGGGCACTATAGCTTTGAGCGGCTTTAGGCCCGTCCCGGGTGAGACAAGACATTAGTATCCTAAGGTGTTTCAAGCGCCGATCGGCGCGCTGCCGCTGCTGCTAACATAAAAAAAAATGTCGATTAATTCGAGCGTTCGATGGCTGGACCAGGTCACCGGTCTGATATTCGATCTCGACGGCGTCTTGATTCAGTCCAGCAGCGCTCATGCGCGCGCGTTCCAGGAGGTCCTGAGCGGCTGCGGAATTCACGATTTCGATTACGGCGATTTCGCCGGATGGCGCACCGCCGAAGTATTTCGCGCGGTCCTTCGCGACCGTTACAACGGCGAAGTGAGCGATGCCCTCATCGCCGATTGCAGCCAGCGGAAAAGCCGGCGCGCCAGAGATCTCATTGCGGCCGAGCGCCCCATGGAATCCGATTGCGTTCCGGTCATTCGTGAACTAGCCAGCCGCTACCGCCTGGTCCTGGCCAGTTCCGGCTCGCGTCGAAGTGTGGATGCCTTTCTCGATTCCAGCGGGCTCGCCGATGCCTTCCGCTTCACCTTCTCCGGCGACGATGTCGGCAACGCCAAACCTGATCCCGAAATCTTCCGCCGTTCCATCTCTGCTTTAGAAGCGCAGCCGCGGGAGTGCGCCGTGATCGAAGACGCAGTGGCCGGCATTCTAGCCGCGCGGCGGGCGGGCGCGCACAGTATCGGTTTCGGAACCAAAAATGCCCAGGCGCTGTCCCTGGCCGGAGCCGGGCGCGTGGTCGGGTCACTGCGCGAATTGGCGGGCTTGTTCGAGCGCGCATGACTGGCTTGGCGCCACTGATCGTGACCCACTCCGATTGGCTGCGGTACGCGGCGCCACAGGTAGACAAAGCCGAGTGGAACGTTGTGATCGCCGCCGCGGGCCGCGGCTCAAGGCTGGGGTTCAATCTTCCGAAAATTCTTTTTCCCGTGGCTGGGAGAACGATTCTCGACTGGCTGCTGGACCTGCTGCTGCCCTGTTGCTCAACGGCCGTGTTTGTGCTTTCTCCGGATGGGCGCAAGGATGTCGAGCCGGAGCTGGAACGCCGCGCGGCCGGGCGATATAGAATCTGCATTCAGCAGAATCCGACTGGCATGGGGGACGCGATTGCCCTTGGCGCCGCCGAGGTGACTGCCGCCCATACCGCGGTAATCTGGGGCGACCAGGTAGCCATCCGGCCGGCTTCGGTAGATGCCGTTCTTCGCCTGCACCAAGGACCGATTGAGCCCGCCATCACCGTGCCCACTGTGTTCCGTCCCAACCCCTACATCCACTTTGAGCGCGATGGCGCCGGACGGATCGCAAAGCTGTTGCAGGCTCGCGAAGGCGATGACATGCCGAGCCAGGGCGAGAGCGACACCGGCTTCTTTTGTTTCCGTACGGAAATCCTCAGGAGTCTCTTGGCCGAAATGCGCCGGGATGAAAACGCGGTTGGCGCGCGCACCGGGGAATTCAATCTGCTCCCGGTGATCCCTTTTGCCGCGGCATCCGGGCTGCGCGTCCTCACGCCGCAATTGATGGAAATCGAGGAAACAGTCGGAATCAACTCCCCCGCCGACGCCAGCCGCATTGAACCTTTTCTGCGCAGGATTCATGGCTGAGCCTTCTGTAGTAGCGGCGCCGCCAGGCGTCGAAAAGAAAGACCCGAAAACGCAGATCAATGCCGTTCTCTTTTCAGGCGGAAGCGGCACCCACAGCATCGCCCAGGCTTTGCTGCGTCACCCGCAGATTCGCCTGCGCATCCTGATCAACGCTTACGATGACGGTCATTCCACCGGCCGTCTGCGCCGCTTCATCCCCTCCATGCTCGGCCCGTCCGACGTTCGCAAGAACATCAACCGGCTGATGCCGGTGGCGGAACGCTGCCACCAGGCATTGAAGTTCCTGTCGGATTACCGGCTGCCCGCCGGTATTGCCCGCGCCGACGCTTTGGCGTTGATTGAAACCTTGACCTCAGGAGATCGTGCCGCATTACCGCGGAATCTGGGCACGCCCTTCGGGAAATTGACCCTCGAACAAGTGGATGGCTTCCGTTCCTTCTTGGAAACTTTTCTGGGTTACTTCCGCCAAC
>DATFZA010000718.1:0-4384 GCA_035314765.1 Bryobacteraceae bacterium | reverse complement strand
AAGCTTTTAATCGGGCTTGAACGCACCACTGTAATTCCGGCCTACTTCCGCCTGACTGAGCCCTTCCAGTGTGCCTCAGTCGGCAGGCAAAACTAGGTTCCTCTCCCGTTTGTCCCGCCACGCGGGCGGCCCGCTTTTATGCAACCACGGAGGCCGGCTTGTGCCGTCCTAATTGCGCGAACCGGCCAGGCGCTGCCGGAGGCGCCTTGGCGGCGGCGAGTGCGGTGGGCTTGATCAGATGCAGAACCATGTCCGCCGGCGGCTGATGGCTTTCCAGGAAGTCCATGCCCTCCACGGTGATCAGCAGGGCGCTCTTGTCGTCGCTGAGCACCAGGTTTCGCTGCTTGAGGTACCACATAGCGAAGGCTAGTTCCTCGGCGGTAACGTTCAGCATGCCCTCCATGTGCCGCAAACTAAGGCTGGGCTTAAACGGATTGGTGCGCCGCCGGTCGTACAGCACGCTCAGTATCGTTGCGCGCAAATACGATCCCCGGCCCAGAGCATCAAAGAATTCGAGGCCGCTGAACTTCGGGACGGCGTCTTCCTGGCTGACGCCCTTGACGGTGTCGAAGTCCTTGCGCAGTTCCAGGTCGGAGAGGATTTCGTAGGCCTGGTTGACGGAGTCGAACTTCTCCTTGTCGCCAGTTACCGTGTTGCTGGGATGAAATCTCTGGGCAAGTATAGAGTAAGCGCGTTGAATCGCATCCGAATCCGATTTTGGATCGATGCCAAGAACCTCGTAGTGGTCTTGGAATTTGCCGGCGAGAGGTGCAGACATAGGGTCTCTCCGTAGTATGCGCCACAATGCCCGAATCGACAGTCAGTGAAAAGACTTATTCGAGACTCGCAAAATGCATGGGCGGTGTTGGGCGCAGGCGTCACGAGCCAATCGCCCGGGGGACACAGCTACAATAATTTTCGAGCGAAGGAGTTTGGACTCGGGCCCGCTGTGTCCCCATCCGCGTCCGAGTCTGTTGTCCCCCCTCCCATTGACCTGTCAGTGCCTGATTCCCAGGGTCCCTTCCGCGTCCCCAACTCGCCCCGGCCTTCATTCGGCCGTCGAACCTCATTTCAGCGAACCCCGCGGGCAACATACAGGTCGGAGTTTGCGAGAACGTAGTTATAAGCGTAGGCGCCGCCCGGCGAGATATGCAGATCGTGCACCTCCAACACGGGCTGCGCGGGCCGCAGAACTTTCCAGGGTGTGACTTTGCCGCTGGCCACCTCGACCAGCGATACCCGGAATAGAGTTTCGTCATCGCGGTTCGGCCGCACGTAAACAGAGCGGTTGTCGCTATTCCACCCGATAATGGCATTCTCTTTCCCGACCCCGAGCACCGGCTGGGGTGGGCCGCCCGACACGGGATATACTTTGATTCCTACACCCCATTCCCGTACGAGAACAAGCGTTCGATCCGGCGAAAGCCAGATCCCAGGCTCGGTCGCCGATTCGGGACATAGCGGCTTGACAGATCCGCTGTCGGTGTTCCAATCGAAACACTGAATCTTCTTTCCTTTGTAGGCGCCTTCCGCCAGGTAGCGCCGGTCACCAAGCCAGCCCACGACAATCGTCATATCGAGACCCGGAGCATGGGGTTCTGTTTCCTCGCCAGGGCCAGTGGGAAATAAGAGAAAGCGCTTGAGACCACGGCTGTCCTGGATATACCCGGATACGGTCTCCTTATCGGGCGATAGGACAAAGGCGTGACCTGCAGCGATTCGAACTGGCACTGACCCATCCATTCTCCTGAGGTATATGGCGCCTTTGGGTCCGCCCGCTTCGCCTGTGACGTTGGCAACGAGCAGCTTCCCATCGTCGGAGATGGCCCGCACCTGGCCGGAATCGAGACAGGACAGATCGCGCTCTTCGGCGTCGCCCGGTCCGGCGCCCAGGATGCCGATGGTGGACGTACCTGTGCCAATCAGCACTTGGCCATCCCGGGAAACATCGTAAAGTTTTACCCGCGCGGGAAGGGTCAGAGCCACACGGCGATGCCCTTTCATGTCCACTGCGTAGACCGTGCCCGATTCGGCGGTTTCGAAGGATCGGAACCAGATTTCCTCTCCCTTCGGACCCCAACTGAGAGTTGCATCCTCGCCGGTAGTTCCTTGTCCCGACACCACGCCAAGCGGCGTTATCTTGCCGTTCTTATCGGCGACCTTGAGCTGAATGCTGGAGCCGCTCGCGTAGGTTGCAAATACCACACGCGAACCGTCCGGCGAGATGCGGAGCATGTCCTGTGGCCACTCGATCTTGTCCACCAGCACCGTGCCAATCGGGTACTCGATACGTGCGTTTATGCCTACCCTGCGCAAGACGGCCATGGAAGCGCCATCCGGAGACCAGTCTGCCGCCATTACGTCATCGAGCGCGGCCCTTGGTTGGCCGCCGGAAAGCGAAGCGATGTTCAAGGTGTTGTCGTGCAGCAATGCGAGCTGCTGGGTGGCCGATACGGCTTCGAGGCTCATACCGTCGGGCAATTCGAGATCGCGCGAATCCGGGTTCCCCGGGATGGCCAAATAGTTCCGCAAATGGCCGTTGTCGAAAGCGGCGCTGTACACCACACTGTGGGCGTCCGGCGTGAAGCGGGCCCTTAGGACGTAGCCTTTGCGAAACGTGAGGCGCTGATATTGCACCGGCTCATGCCTGCGGAATTTATCCCAGAGCAGGATGCCGGCCGCGACTAGCGCGGCCGCGGCCAGAGCCGCGAGCGCGGGCCAAAGCCATGCGCGGCGCCGCGGTTCCGGCTCGGCGGGCAGGGCTGGTTGCATGGCGGAAACGCCGATGTTGGTGTTGAGAGCGCGCAACGCAAACGCCAGGTCGGCCGCGGACTGGAAGCGCCGGCCGGGCTGCTTTTCCATGCACCGGCGAACGATCACACCGAGAGCGGGCGGCAACTTCACGTCGTCATCGAATTCCTCCGGATCCGCGTGCAGGATGGCGTGCATGGTTTCGACACCGGAGGGCGCTTTGAATGCCCGCTTGCCGCGCAACATTTCGTACAGCACGCAACCGAAGCTGAAAATGTCCGAACGCGTGTCCACCGGCTCGCCGCGAACCTGCTCCGGGGACATGTATCCGGCAGTGCCCATCACCGTACCGGGAGCCGAGAGCGCCATGCTGGCGGTTCGATCTTGCTCCACCGTATTTTGCTTGGCCAGTCCGAAATCCAGCAGCTTCACTTGTCCGGAGCTGGTCACCATCACGTTCTCCGGTTTCAGATCGCGATGCACAATATTCAGGGAATGAGCGGCCGCCAAACCTTCCGCAATCTGAATGGCGATATCGACGGCCCTGCGGGCAGATATCGGTCCCCGGTCGATGATGGCTCGAAGCGATTCGCCTTCTACGAGTTCGGAAACGATGAAGACTTGCCCATCGTCTTCACCAAAATCGAAGATGCTCAGAATGTTGGGATGGTTGAGCGCGGCCAGAGCCTTAGCTTCCTGAGCGAAGCGGGCGCGCCGGGGCGCATCCTTGGCCATGTCGGGAGGCAGGATCTTAATCGCCACCATGCGGTTGAGACGTTCATCCTTGGCGCGCCAGACTTCGCCCATGCCGCCTTCGCCCAGCTTGTCGACGATCCGGTAGCTGCCTAAAGTTTTGTCGATCACTCATGAGCAATATATCGGATCCGAAGTAGGCGGCTGCGGGACGGGCATTGAGTCCACCCCGTTCCGTCCAGCATTGACGGATGATTGAGATAGTGGACAACGACTCCGGAGACCGTTCGGCATGTCTCGGCTCAAACCGCTATTTCTGACGTTCGGAAGCTTGGTTCTGGCCGGAGTTCTTTTCACCGGCTTGAGGATCGCGGCCCAAGACTTGCCGCACCGCCTGCGGGAGAAGGCGGCGGAGGCCCAGACCGGCGTCCGCTCCTGGGTGGAGGAGGGCCGCGATCCATCCGCCATTCTCGCGCTCATGCAGCAGGTTAAGCCCGCGCTCGACGCGGGTGACCCCCACCAGGCCGAAGCGCTACTCGATCATGCGTTGAAGATGCTAAGCGACAGCCGCACGCCAGGCGATCGATCGGAGCCGCAGAGCGACCTCTACATCAGGCCTGAGCCCGTATCGATCGACGGCTATGACGGAAGCGCCATGGAGCCCTTCCTCTCGCCGGACGGCCGTTATCTGTTCTTCAACAACGAGAACGACAAGAACGTAAACACCAACCTGCACTTCGCCCAGCGCACAGGAAAGCTGTCGTTCCGCTACCTAGGCGAATTGCCGGGCGTGAATTCGCCCCTGAATTCTCGGATGCTAGATGCTGTGGCGAGCCTCGACAGCGCCGGGCACTTCTATTTCACGACGCTCCGGGAGTACGACACCACGATGAACTCGCTCTACACCGGGGACTTCGACGGCAAGGTTGTACGGAATCTC
>DATFZA010000717.1:0-5493 GCA_035314765.1 Bryobacteraceae bacterium | reverse complement strand
GCGCCGGCGCCGGGTATCTCAATGGATTTTTGTTGCAAGGTCAGGTAGCCCGGCTTACTGGCTTCGAGATCGTATTTCCCGGCCGCGAGCGGCGGCAAGTGGACCAGCCCATCGGCATCGGTCTCGCCCACGGTGGCGATGTCCGATCCCCGGCGGAGCAGAATCTGCGCGCCCGGCACCGGTTTACCCGCCGTGTCCTTGGCAGTGACCTGCAAGCTCTATTGCTGCTGGCCCCATCCCGACGCCGCGGTGAGCAGGACAAGCAAGATCGAAGCTGGCGAAAAACTCATATCGGGATCTTTTCCAGCGGGAACCTGCTGCGCCAAAGTATAGGACGTACATTGCTGCTGGCCGTTGCAAGAAATCCTATTGAACCAAGGGTATACTCGGACTTCGGGATGAAAAAGAAAGTCTGCATGCTCGGTTCGTTCGGTGTCGGCAAAACCAGCCTGGTCCAGCAAGCGGTCCACAGTATTTACGAGACCAATTACCACACTACCGTCGGCGTCAAGACCGATGCCAAGGAAATGGTGTGTAAGGGGCGCGCACTGAAACTGATACTGTGGGACATGGCCGGCGAAGAGCCTGGCGCGCCGGTCAGGATCAACCAGCTTCGCGGGGCGGCTGGGTATTTTTTGGTCGTGGATGGGCTGCGCAAGGCGACCCTCGACGTGGCGCTGAGTATTCAACAACGGGTGAAACAGGAATTCGGAGAATTGCCTTTTCTGCTGCTTGCCAACAAGGCCGATGAGCGCTCGCAATGGGAGATCGAAGACGCCTCCTGGAACGATTTGCGGCAGCGCGGCTGGACCATCCTCGAGACCAGCGCCAAGACTGGAGCCAACGTGGAGGAAGCCTTCGCGCAGTTGGCGGCGAACATGTTGGAGGGAGAGGATGGCGGCCAGTAGCGGTATCGATCAATCCCCGCTGAACGCTCTTCCAGTCCTGCTGGGCGCGGCTGTATTTGAAGAACTCGGAGATGGCCGTTTTACTCCGATTGGCGCTTTGCCGGAGTGGCTCGAGATCGCGGCCGATCCCGTCGACCTAAGCGAACGGTTCGCGATGGTCGACCTGTTTCTCCCCGAGTTCGAGACTGTGTGGCGGCAGCCGGAAGCGGCGCGCTGCGAATCCGATATTTGGACCGAGCCCGACCCGCGTGGCGGCGAACGATACGTGCGGGCGCTAGCCACAAATTCCTGCGGCCGCCGGTTGCTGATTCTGCGCGCGCTGTCGCAAGAGACATACACCCGCCAGCAACTGTCCAACGATTTGAAGCTGGCGAACGAAAAAGCCGAACGCGCCACCCGCGCCAAAAGCGAGTTCCTCGCCGTGATGAGTCATGAGATTCGCACGCCGCTGAACGCCATCATCGGCATGGCCGATGTGCTGGCTTCCACGCCGCTGACGCCGGAGCAGAAGAAGTGCGTAGAGGTGTTCCAGCGTAACGGCGTCAATCTGCTCAACCTGATTAACGATATCCTCGACATGTCCAAGGTGGAAGCCGGCAAGCTGGAGTTGGAGTCCGCCAATTTCGAGCTGCGCGACGTGATTGCGCGGGCCTTTGAAGTGATCGAGATTCGCGCCACGCAAAAAGGATTGCAACTGCTGTGGGAGATTGCGCCGCAGGTCCCGGCGTACCTGCTGGGAGATTCCAATCGCTTGCGGCAAGTGTTGATCAATCTGCTGGGGAATTCGCTGAAATTCACGGAGCGCGGGTCGTTGACGGTGCGCGTGGAGCGGGATGCGCAGGAAGGATCCTTGCGCTTCGCGGTTGCCGATACGGGAATCGGTATCCCGCCGGAGAAACTCGGCCGGATTTTTGAGAGCTTCTCCCAGGCCGACAGTTCCACCACGCGCAAGTACGGCGGCACGGGCTTGGGCCTAAACATATCCAAGCGAATTGTCGAACGAATGGGCGGAAGGATCTGGGTGGAGAGCAAGCCGGGCGAGGGCAGCACGTTCCTGTTTACCGCGCAGCTTCCTCCGGGCGAGCCACCGGAGCGGCAATCCCATCCCGCCGTCGCCGCCGCCACTCTCGAGGAATCGTCCAATGAAATCCGGGTGCTGCTGGTCGATGACGCCGAGGACAACCGGTTTCTGTTTACGGCGTATTTGAAGAACACCCCCTGCCGCGTCGACCTGGCGGAAAACGGTTTGGAAGGCGTCCAACTATTCCGGCAAAACCATTATGATATTGTCCTCATGGACGTCGAAATGCCGGTTATGGATGGCTATACCGCGACGCGCGAGATCCGCAAGCTGGAAGCTGCGGTTTGTGCCGCTCCTACTCCGGTGATCGCGTTAACGGCCCACGCCATGGCCGATATGGCGGATAAGGCGCGCGAGGCTGGATTTACCAGCCATCTCATCAAGCCGATTCGCCGGGCCGTGCTGTTGGAGGCCTTGGCGCTGCAGACGCAGGCAATGCATGCGCAGCCACTGCAAGCCCAGCCGGAGCAGGTTTGCGCGGTAAGTGTGGAAGCGGGGATGGAAGACCTGGTTCCCGGCTATCTCGACAAGCGCCGCGGTGAAATCGCCAAGTACCGGGAAGCGCTAGAGCGCGGCGATTTTGAAGCAGTCCGCATGCTCGGGCATAAATTAAAGGGTACGGGCGCCGGCTACGGGTTCCCGGTTCTTACCGAAATCGGTGGGAAACTGGAGCAACAGGCGATCGCCCAAGATGCCGAAGGGCTCCGCGCGAAGATAGAAGAGCTGGCGCGGTATGTAAACAGCGTAAAGTTAGAGTTCAGGCACTAAGACATAAGCTCGGGGAGGCTTCCGGTGTTATTGCGTTTTTGGGGTACGCGTGGGTCCATCGCTACTCCCGGGTCCGGCACCAACCGTTTCGGCGGCAACACGTCGTGCGTGGAGGTGGTAGTGAACTCGGGCGCGCGCTTCATCCTCGATTGCGGTACGGGTGCGCGGGTGCTGGGCGCGCATCTGATGAGCCATGCCCCCAAGCCGCTGGAGGCTCACATCCTGCTCAGCCACACGCATTGGGATCACATCCAGGGTTTCCCATTCTTTGCGCCGGCTTTTGTCCCCGGCAATCGCTTTGTGCTTTGCGGCCCCCAAGGCTGCCACCGCTCGTTACCCGAAGTACTCGCCGGTCAAATGGAATATACCTATTTCCCGGTGGAACTGGGGCAGTTGGGCGCGAAAATCATTTACCAGGACCTGTCCGAAGGAGTTCATGATTTGGCCGGTGTCCGAGTCACCGCCCAGTTTCTCAACCATCCCGCCATAACGCTCGGCTACAAGCTTGAAGCCGATGGCGTTTCTCTTCTCTACCTGTGCGATCACGAGCCGTTCTGGGAACAGCTCTGGCGGTCGGACGCCGAACCCGGCAAGCCCGAATCGATTCTTCACGAACGCGACCGGTCCCATGCGGCGTTCATGGCTAACGCCGATGTGGTCATCCATGACGCGCAGTACACTCCCGAAGAGTATCCGGCGAAGCGCAACTGGGGGCATAGCACGTACTCTTATGTCACTCAGATCGCGGCCGCGGCAAAAGTCAAGCGTCTGTTTCTCACTCATCACGATCCCACGCACGACGACGATTTTCTCCTCGACATTGAGAGCAAGGCACGGAAAGTGGCCGAAGCGCTTCGGTCGCCAATGCGCATTTCCTGCGCCTATGAGGGCTGCGAGGAGCGCTTTGAAAATGCGGACCCGGATCGTGTCCTGGCCGACGCGCCGGATTTCCTGCCGGTTCACGGATGTGGCCTGCACATCCTGATCGTGGACGATGACGAGGACATACGGGCGCTGGCCCGTAAATCGCTGGAGAAAGGCGGGCACCGGATTTCGGAAGCCGCGGGCGGCAAGGAAGGACTGGAACTCATCGGGCAAGATAAACCCGACCTGGTGATTCTCGATTTGAACATGCCGCCTCCGAATGGTATTGAAGTACTCAGAATTCTGCGTTCCAAGCCGGAGACCGCGTCGATACCGGTGCTGGTGCTGACCGCGCTAGAGGGCGAAGACAGCACGCGCGCCAGTTTTGAACTCGGCGCAAAGGACTTTTTGAACAAGCCATTTACGCAACCGCAACTCGATGCGCGCGTACGCTCGTGTTTTGCGCAAGCTTCCCGAGCGCAGTAAAATCGGAGCATTCTCGAACAAGGAGATACGAAAAATGACGCCAGCAGACCAGTCCCAACAGAGCCAAAACCCCGAACACGACGCCCGGACGCCCCAGGTTGTGCCGGCCAGCGCCGGAAACGTCGATAAGATCCGCGATATTCTTTTCGGCACCCAAATGCGCGACTACGAAACCAGGTTCGCGCGCTTGGAAGAGACCTTGCTCAAGGAGACCGCCGATCTCCGCGAGAGCAGCAGCCGCCGGTTTGAACAACTGGAAACCTTCATCAAGAAGGAACTGGAGGCGTTGGAAGCCCGCATTAAGATGGAGCGCCAGGAACGGACGGAAGTGGCGGCGCAACACACGCGCGAGCTGAAGGAACAGCACGAGGCGTTACACCGCCGTTTGCGCGATCTGGACGACCGCGGTTCGCACGTCGAGCGGGACTTGCGCGATCAGTTGCTGCAGCACGCGAAAAATCTGACTGAGGCCATGCGGTCGCATCATGAAGAACTCAGTGGGCACATCGAAAAGCGTTTCCAGGAACTGCGTCACGGTAAAACCGATCGCGCCGCCCTCGCCAGCCTGTTCAACGAAGTCGCCTTGCGCCTAAACGACCAGTTTCAAATACCCGGCGGCGACCACTAAGCTTAGGCGTAGCGCGCTCACGCTCCGCGAAGCCTGGATACTGTGTTCACTGGTCAATGTTGGCCAATCAAGCGCAGCTACGATGACCCCGCGAGGCGATCTAGCGCGAGGCTTAAGAGCCGATCGTTGAATAGTTTCTGCTTCCGTGCAGCGGCCGCCGTTCCGGCCGGCCACCGGCTCAGTCCATCCCGGATCGCCGAAAGGCTACGGTCGCAGTGCTCGCGCTGGATCAGCCAATCCACCGTCGCGAGCAATTCCATACCCAATGGTGACTCAAAGCCGTCGATGCGCTCAGCTGTCCGGTCCAAGATGGTGCGCAACGGACGCGAGTTCTCTTGCCTGAGAAAAAGATCCACGAAAGGCCGCCGCTCTTCATCGAACCATATAGTGTCTGACGGGCCGGCGTCACTCAAGCGCTTATCGCAATGAAGGTAGCTTCCATCAAGGCCGTTGAGGAGATGACGAAGGCGGTCGGAGTAAGGCCCATATTTATCGGCAACAAACCTGAGATCTAAAGGGTCGTTAAGCCCCAATTCCTGAATTGTGCGCTCAAGGAACCAGCACAGCTTCTGGACCTCTAGATAGGTACACTCGATGCCGAGCACCCAATAACGGCGGATCATCTCGGCTACGAGCGCCCGCGCCGGAGTTAGCTTCATGACACCACTTCGCTTTGCGACGTTCTGATACTTTAGCGTGGGCTCGAATACCAAGACATCCACGTCATTCAGTTGTCCGAGGGCACGTTCGATTTCAGG
>DATFZA010000716.1:0-7126 GCA_035314765.1 Bryobacteraceae bacterium | reverse complement strand
GCCTGCGCCTGCGCGTCGGCGGCCGCGGTGTATCTTCTCTTTCCTTCGTTTGCGCAGAGTTACTGGATCAGGCTGGCGGCATCGTTTCAGTATTTCTGGTCATCGCCGGAAGGAATTCTGTCAGGCCGCGTGGCCAGTTGGCAAGTCTTAGTGCAATTCCTGATGGAAAATCCGTGGCACGGACTCTTCGGCGTTGGCTATAAGACGCTGCCATACTCGGATTTTATCGGCCGCACCGTAATTGCCGACAACATGTATTTGAGCTTGCTGGTGGAAACAGGAATCCTCGGACTGGGCGCGTTTCTGTTTCTAAATTTCGCCATGCTGCGGACGAGTTTGCGGGCCGCGCGTTTGGGTTCTTTTTGCGGGACTTGGTTCTTTTGTTTCTGGATGGGTGAGACGGTGCAGATGTTGTCAGGCGATCTGCTGACATACTGGCGCGTGTTGCCGCTGTATTTTTGGGTGCTGGGCGTGGCGGCGCGGGAGAGCAGGAATGAAAATTCTGCTGGTTGATCAGTTCAGCGGCGGAGCCGGTGGCCAGCAGTGTTTGCTCGATCTGGCGCCGGGATTGGTGGAACGGGGTTGGCGCGTCCACGCCGCCATTCCTTCGGGCGGGACGCTGGGCGAACAACTGAACAAAGCCGGAGTGAAGGTTCTTGAGTTTCCTCCACTCGACTATCGTAATGGCCGCAAGAGTGCTTGGGACGTTTTGCGCTTCGCCTCCGATACGCCGTCGCTGGCGCGCCTGATCCGCCGGGAACGCGCGGACGTGGTCTACGCCAACGGTCCACGAGTCTTGCCTGCCGCGGCGCTGGGAGCGAAGAGGCTGGTGTTTCATGCGCACAGTTTGGTTCCGGACCGCGCAGCGCGGACAGTGGCGGGGCTGTCACTTTGGAGCCGGAATGCGTCGGTGATCGCAGCGTGCCGCTTTGTGGCCGCGCCGCTGCCGAAACGAAACCTGCGCGTAGTTTATAGCGGCGTGCCCGACCACGGCATCAATGGCCACGCCCGGTTGGGGACGCCGTTTCGAATCGGTTTGGTGGGGCGGATAGCGCCAGAGAAGGGCCACGTGGATTTTCTGCGCGCCGCGCGGATGGTGTTGGAGTCCGCGGGAACGGAGTGCGAATTCGTGATCTGCGGCGCGCCTTTGCATTCGGACCGTGCCTATGTCGATGAAGTGGGCAAGTTAGCGAAGCAGCTTCCGGTGACTTTTCTGGGCTGGAGACAAGACGTCGGCGCGGTGCTCCACGGATTGACGGTTCTCGCGGTTCCGTCATCCGGAATCGACGCCGCGCCGCGAATCGTGATGGAGGCTTTTTCCGCGGGCGTTCCGGTGGTTGCCTATCCATCGGGCGGAATCGTGGAGTTGATCGAGCATGGAAAAAATGGCCTGTTAACCAGCGCTTCGCGTCCGGAAGCGCTGGCGGCAAGTTTGCTTGAGGCGATCGCGGATCCAGCGAAACGGCGAAGGCTTGGAGAATGGGGGCGGGCGACGTACCTTGAGAGATTCACTGTCGAGCGTTATCGGCGAGAGGTGATGGAGATTATCGAGGGTTTTTTGAGCTGAAGGCGGAAAGCAATATAATTTCAGTCCAATTCAACCACTTGAGGAGTTTGTTCTTCCGGGAACGGCGCGGCTGTGATAGAGTACACGGGGGGTGACGCAATGAATTTCATCGAAAGTTGGTTTGGGTTCTCGCCCGACCGTGGCAGCGGCAGCCTGGAAGTTACTTTGGCCATTGTGGTGTTGGTGGTGCTCGCGGCATCGCTCTGGTTTAACAAATTAGGCCGGCGGCACCGTGAAATGGCTAATTCATTTGACAAATTAGGCGCGCGGTAATCGGATGGCTAAGAAGAAGATCGTCCCGCCCACAACCAGGAAGCGGGCTTCAGAGCCTAGCGATTCTCCGTTGGTGCGGATCAAACCTGGACCGCGGAAGAAACGAGCGGAAGGTGCGCCACCTCCACGTTACACAACGCACAAAGTCAGGGCGCAGTGGTTCGAAGCGCGAGCGTCGTACCCGATCCGTGAAGCCAATGTGGAGAAACTGATTTCCGAGAGGGACCGCGTGCGCGCAGCAGTTCCATCCGCCGTGAACTGGGTTGCGGTAGGTCCCACGAATATCGGAGGGCGATGCACGTCATTGGCTGTTCATCCCACGAACCCGGACATTGTGTATATCGGGTCGGCAGGCGGCGGTGTCTGGCGCAGCGACGACGCCGGGCAGACGTGGACTTCCCAATGGCATGATCAGCCCGTACTAAATGTCGGTTCACTGGCCATCGATCCGAAGTCTCCCGATACCGTTTATTGCGGCACGGGCGAAGCCAACGGCTCGGCCGATTCCTATGCCGGCGTGGGCATCTTTCGCACTCAGGATGGCGGGCAAACGTGGAACCAGTTGGCGTCTTCGAGCGGAGCCGGCATTCCCCGCCGCATCGGAGCGATCGCAATCGACCCGTTCGATTCGCAACACATAGTTATCGGCGGCGTCACACACGATTCCGGCGACGCCTCCGCCATGTTCTCTTCGACAGATGGCGGCAAGACATGGGTGCGCCAGGGCTTTGTGTCGCCCAACAACTATTGGTGTAATGCGGTGGTTTTTCACCCGACGGCCCAGGGGGTGATCTTCGCGACCATCGATGAGAATGGATCGAAGAATGGGATTTGGCGCTCGCAGGATGGCGGAAAGACGTGGCAGCAACTGACCAAAGGGTTGCCCGCCACTTCGCTGATGGCGCGCACCAGCCTCGCGCTGGCCCCTTCGAAACCGGATACGATGTACGCGATCGCGTCCAACGGCACCGATAGCGTTTTGGGTGTTTTCAAGAGCGCAAACCAGGGGTCAACCTGGAAATCGATCGGCGGGAACGAGTTCGCTAACGAAGGTCAAATGACCTATGGCAACTGCATCGTGGTGCACCCGGCCAATCCGAACCGCGTCCTGTGCGGAGGAGTGGATCTTCACCTGACCACGGATGGCGGCGCTACCTGGACGCAGGCGACTCATTGGGACGCCGATCGGGGCAAGCCTTCGTACGCCCATGCGGACCATCACGCTTTGGCGATGCCGGCTTCTAAGCCCGGGCGACTGTACGATGCCAACGACGGCGGTATGGACATGAGCGACGACGGCGGAGCGACGTGGACCAACCGCAGCGCCGGCTTGGCCGCAACGATGTTCTACGATATCGACGTGGCGCAGAGCGACGGCCGGCAGTATGGCGGCGGAGCGCAGGACAACGGGACAATCACGACCGCCGATGGCAAACCCGACGACTTCGGCGAAGTGCTGGGCGGCGATGGGGGCTGGATGGTCTTCGATCCTGAAGACGCTTCACACTTCTATGGCTCCTACTATAACTTTCATATTTTCCGCTGGAAGGCCGGAACTCCCCAGGAAGTCACTCCCAAAGGGGTGACCAAGCAGGAGCACGGCAGCGTTTGGATGGTGTACATCGTGATGGACCCCAACGATTCGAACACCGTATATACCGCGTCCTCGCGCGTGTGGAAGACTTCCGACGATGGAGTGACGTGGGCGCCGGTGTCAGCGGTATTGGATGGCTCAGTGGTAACCGCTATCGAGGTCGCCGTCGCAAATTCGAAATACGTGTACGCCGGCACGGAAAAGGGCGGCTTCTTCCGCAGCACGGATGGCGGGACTACGTGGTCCGGGGATCTTTCGAGTTCCACACTCCCGGGAATGATCGTCACGCGCATCGAAACGCATCCCAAGAACGCTAAGACCGTCTATGTGACGGTGGGAGGAACGTCACACCGGCACGTATTCCGATCGGACGATGCGGGCAGCACGTGGAGCGACTCGGATGGCGGTCAACTGCCAGACTCGCCGCACAATGCCATTGCCTGCCGGCCAGATCAGCCGGATACGCTGTTTGTGGCCAGCGATGCGGGCGTATTTCAGTCCGACGATGGCGGAGCTACGTGGTCGGACATTTCGGGAAATCTACCAAACACGATGTTCGTCGACTTGGTGTACCAGCAGAAGGACCGCACCTTGACGGTTGCGACCTATGGGCGCAGCATGTACCGCCTGAGCTTATAGTGCAAGGATTAGCTGCCCGATTAGCCGCTTGATCGCTTGCGGAACCACTCTTCGCGTTTGCGCAAGTTCCCCGGCGCCTCGCCAATCTTGCGAGGAACGGGTACGGGCCGCGGAGCACTCTTCTCGTCCTCGGGTTTAGACTTTTGCTTCTCGTTGTCCGCCATGCTTTTATTATGACGCGAGTTGGCTCGTACGTCCGGAACAAAAACGACTGGCGCGAAGGAACAAGCGTAGTGGAAGCGGTGTCTATCGACTGCAGAGGCGATTAACATGCGATGCACCCTGATCTGTCTCCTGACACTGCTACTCAGTTCGGCGGTGTCAGCCGCGGAGACCATCGCGATGGACGCGCAGACTGCGCAGGCCTTGCTTGCGGAAATCCGCGATCTCCGTACGGGATTACAAAGTTCTGTGGCAAACATCCAGAGGGTCTTGATCGTGATGTATCGTTTGCAAGCGGAGGCTTGGGTGTTAGATCGCGTCAGGCAGCGGCTGGAGAACGCGCAGGAGGCATGCGCCCAGTTACAAACACAACGCAAGGCATTTACGGACCAAGTCGAGAACTTCGAGGCGGCAATGCGAAGTTCCGAAAATCCGGCTGAACGAAAACGGTTGGAAGATACGCTCGCCGGTATGAAGGCGGCTCTCGATTCTCTCAGCACCCAGGAGCAGCAAGAACAAGGGAAGCGGGCCGAAGCGGAGAGTCAATTTCTTGCTGAGCAAGCAAGGATGGCCGAATTTCAGGAGCAACTGGACAGATTTGATGCAGCGCTGGCGAAACAGGTGGCGATTCGATGAGCTACCGTCGCCACGAATCACCCACGTTCTCAGCTTGAGCGATAGCTTCGCCGCTGATTCCTAGAGGTTTGCCCATGATGCCCGGCCCAAGTCGTTCGCGGTCTTGTTTCTGGAGTCGACGCGCCAAGTTCCCATATGTCCTCTTGGGGGAGATTCGCCGGCGGCCCCGCAGCAAATGCCAGCAGTGCGACAAAACTTCACTGTCGAACGTCACACGCGAGAGGTCTCGGTGATTCCGGGACGTTCTTGAGCAGACCGCGAAAGGCGATGGCCGCGAGCGCGGCTAGCAAGGCGGCGAACATGATTACCGGCACATATCCCACGCTTTTGATCAACAACCCGGAGGCCATCGCTGCGACGGCTTGGGTTCCGGAGATGACGAAGAAGTTGAGCGCCGCGGCGCCGCCGCGCTCGTGCGGGGCGACTTCGTCCATGAGCAGGCTGTACATTCCGGGCTCGCTCATATATTGAAATCCCATATATAGGGCGTACAGTCCTCCCGAGATCCATCCGGGCGAGCCGAGCGACAGCAAGGCCAGCGCGATGGCGGTGGCCAGTTGCATGGACATCACTCCCGTGATGACGCCGAAGCGGCTGAGTAGCAGCGGCGCGCAGAGGATCGCGGCGACCTGGACGCATTGTCCAGCGGCCGCTACGAATCCGATTTGGTTGACGCGGAAATGCAGGGCTTGCGAGAAGTAGGCGCTAAAGAATGGATTAAAAGCGCCGGTGGCGAGGCTCCACAGAAAGATGGCGATGAGGAAGCGCCGCATAAAGCGGCTGCGCGGATAAATCCGGTCCTCTTTCCGCGCGGGCTTGTCGAACTTCAGTTTCCAGGCAACCAACGATCCCAACGAGGCGATCAGGCACGACAACAGCAAAGCGTTCCTTAATGACAGAATGGCCGGCAGGTGACCGCCAACCAGGCTCGAAAGAATTCCGGTGCCGATGCCGAGCGAGAAGACCAGGCTGAACGCAAACGGGCGCGCGGATTCGGTGGTCCATTGCGCGATGGTGGGGGCCAGAGAAACGGCATAGAGCGACATGAGAAAACCGGCTGCAAACCCCGACCCGATCAGAACCTCGGGCGTGTTCCAGATGATGCGAAGGGCGGACACCAGCGGCACGCCGGCAAAGGTGAGGATGAGCAATTTCCGCACGCCGTACCGATGCAGGCCGAATGCGGCAGGCATGGTTCCGGTGAGGCTGCCAACGCCGAGCGCCGATGAGACAGCACCGAGCGAGTCCTCGCGAAAACCCTGGTCTAGCAGGAAGAGGTTGTGCAGCAGAAAATAGATTCCCATGCCCACATTGAACAGAGAGGTGGCGAAGAGAAACGCGAAAAGCTGCGAATTCAGGCCCTTGACGTTAAACCAAAAGCGAGCGCCGGAAGCCAGGGTGGGGAGCGTCGAACGGACGTGATGGCTGAGCCGTTTCATCGCATAGCGCGCCTGAAACATTTTACGTTCGACGCGTAAACGCCAGGTGACCAACTCAGGCGGAACATGCGCGGCGTACTGCGTTTTCTGACGCCGCAGCGGCAGCAGCCGTCTAACGGCCACCGCCCGCCGATCCCGCGGCGACTGAAGAAGAGAAAGGTGCAACCAGAGCTCGTTCTTGTTGGGGCGCTGCTTGGCGGCCAAAGGCGCCTGGGAGAAATCGTCGAACCAGCGCCGGGGGGCATCCGGAAACTGGTCCCATTCCGACGCGACTTGCGAAGGCACGCGGCAACCAAACCAATCGGACGCGAACCGGAAGGCAATGGCTTCCAGGCTTCGCAGCGAGCTGGAATGCAGATCCTGCCAGCTCTGCCAGAATTCCCGATCGGCATGCGTTGACTCAAGGAAATGCGCCAGTTCGTAGGCATGAAAGAGGCGGAAGTCGCCGCGCAACAAATGACGCACAAAATGCAGGGCCGCGTAGCCAACGCGATCGACGGGGGCCAGGGCTGGAAAGTGAAAATCGCCAATCGACTCGTCCTGGCGACGGTTCCAGAAGGCATCCAGACCATCCAGCCGGATTCGTTCGGTCTCTTCATCCCAGAACCGGTAGTGGAGTTCCACGGCAATCGGCGCATCGGGATCGAAGTAGTCGCCACGCCAAGTCCATGAACTCTGGCGGATCATGGGAGGAGCGTGATCGGTGGGAACGTCCTCTAGTCCAGGCAAGGGTGCGTAGCCGAGCTGCGCGAGCACGCCGCGCGCTGCAGACGTCTGCTCTTTACGGCAATACAGGTCCAGGTCGCCTTGTGGCCG
>DATFZA010000715.1:0-2554 GCA_035314765.1 Bryobacteraceae bacterium | reverse complement strand
TTCGCCGACCGCTCTGGAGAGGTCGAACTCCAGCTCCGTTCCTTCCACGCAGCCTGCGAAGTCCAACGGCATCTCGGAGACCACCCTCAATCCATTCAAGAAGCCGAGGCCGGTATCCTCCTGGCCGATACCTGCGGTTTCGGAAAATATTCCATCGACCTCCGGCTCGCCCTCGCCGAAACCTGCCTCGTCGTGGGCGACGCGCACAAAGCGCTGCAGAACGCCCGCAAAGCGCTCGATCTCTCTGAAGAACCCAATTGCCGTTACGCATGGGGAAAAGCCGACGGTCTGCACTTCTGCGGCGTCGCCCACCAGCGCCTCGGCGAGACCGAACTCGCCCGCCAGCGCCTCACCGCCGCCCTCGAACTGCGCGAGCGCCTGGGCCATGGACGCATTGAGGAGACTCGCCGCGCGCTGGCGCTTCTTCCGCCTGCTGCGTCGTGACGACCTGTAACGGCTGCACTCCAGACGTCACTACAGATCCGCGGGCAGTTCCCAACAACTGACGATGCCCGCCAGGAGGAGCAACATGCCCAAGACCAATCGTACTTTTCGCTCATTCGCCGTGCGACAGCAAGCCGCGGCTCAAGACGCATTTTTTCCAGCACCGCCGCAGATTGATAACGGCGAAGAAGCGCTTTATTCCGACAAATGCGGCACATATACCAAAGGCGTTCAGCAAACCGGCATCGGTCTGGTGGATCTGGCGGCTTATGAGAAATTCAAAAAGGCGCTCAACAGCGGCAAGCCCGCCGATTTTGACGCGATCCCGCTGGGCGGCCCGCGTACGCTGAATGGCCCGCAGGGCGGCTTGGCGTTCGATCTGGAATGCCTGGATAACAGCCAGTTCACCGTGCCGCCGGCGCCGGCCGTGGCAAGCGAACAATATGCCACGGAATTAGTGGAATTGTACTGGGCGGCTCTGTTGCGGGATGTAGCGTTTACCGACTATTTGACGAATGCCGTGGCTGCGCAGGCGGCCGCCGAATTAACATCGCTCCCCACCTACGCCGGACCGCGCGATGGCAGCAACAAAGTCACTCCCGCCCTCTTGTTCCGCGGAGGGCTGGCAGGCGAGACGATCGGACCCTACCTGTCTCAATTTCTCCTACAAAACACTAGCTTCGGCGCGTTACCGATCGTGCAGCAATACAACACGTTTATGGCCGCCGTCGACTTTATGAAGGATCCGGTCACCTTCCAACAAGTGCAGAATGGCATCTCAACCGGATTGTCGCTGACATCGAAGCCCCCGGTTTTTCTTCACGATGGACGCGGGTTGGGCGCTTATACCCATAGTGACGTGCTGTATGAGGCTTATTTTATTGCATATCTGCTGTTGAATACCTTGAATGCTCCTTTGAATCCGGGAAATCCTTACAACGGAGACAAGACGCAGAACGGCTTTGGCACTTTCGGCCAGCCCGATATCGCGGCCACGCTGGCCGCAGTGGCGCGCGAGGCGCTGAAAGTTGTCTGGTATCAGAAATGGTTCGTGCATCTGCGCCATCGTCCGGAATCCGGCGGCGCGCTGGTGTATCTGGCGAAAACCGGTCAGGGAGGCACGGTCGAGTGCCAGTTGAGTCCGACAGTGCTGAACTCAAATGCGGTGAAAACCAGCTTTACGACCAATAGCAGCTACTTTCTGCCACAAGCCTTTCCGGAGGGTTCGCCGACGCACCCTGCCTATCCCACAGGTCACGGAACGGTGGCGGGCGCATGCATCACGGTCTTGAAATTCTTCTTCGATGGAACGTTTGTTCTGCCCAATCCTCAAGTACCTTCCAACAACGGAACGGCGCTGAATAAATATACCGGCAGCGACGCAGGCCAGATCAACGTGAATGGCGAATTGCATAAGCTGGCGCACAACATCAGCTTCGCTCACGGCATTCACGCGGGCATTCACTGGCGCAGCGATACGGACACCTCGATCGCGTTAGGCGAGCAGGTGGCCCTGAGCATTCTCGAGGACCGCGCCAACACCTATAACGAGAAGTTTACGGTCCAGTTGACGAAGCTAGACGGGACTACGGCGACTATTTCCAATCAGTGATGACTCCGCTATGGGGCCGGGCACACGCCGACCCCCTTTTCTTGAAATGTACCGGAACAAAGAGCATCCGGCTTCTTCCAGTCGCCGGATCAGGTCGGTCACGTTTCATCCCACGGATAGCTCAGCTACTCTGCGGACACTCGGAATTTCACCAGCGGTGGGGTTCCCACAGAGCTCCCGAAGATTCCCCGAGTTCGGCCAAGGTTTCGGTCGCCATAGCTCAATCCTCTCGCCTACCCCGCCTTCTCCCACCCGCCGCTCACCGCCTGCATCGCCGCCTTCGCCAGCGCCCCGCGCCGGCCTTGCGGGTCCAATTCCACTGCGCGCGCTAAGTATTCCCGAGCGCCCGCGTCGTTGGCGAGCGCCTGCATCGCCATCCCCGCGCGATAATTCGTCGTGGCCAAGTCCAGCAAGACGTTCTTCGCCGTCGCGTCCAGCGCCCGATCAATGGCCGGCGCCACCTCCGCCCGCCGGCCCAGACGCGCCAGGGCCCACGCT
>DATFZA010000714.1:0-20521 GCA_035314765.1 Bryobacteraceae bacterium | reverse complement strand
AGATTCAGTTGACGTCCAACAGTAGCAGATGACGCCGGGCACCCAAAAGTTGCCTAATAAAAAGCCCAACACCTGCTAATCCCGTCGTCAATAAGCGCCGCTACCGAGCCGCGACCGTCAGGGAGCGATCCGATGCTATACAAGCAATATGAGGTACTTCATTACCTTCGCCTGTTACGGCGCGCATCTACACGGCGACGAACCAGGTTCCGTCGACCGGCACCACAATCTGGCCGGAGCCCGATTGTTAGAGGCTGATCCCCAACGCGCCGCCAGCAGCCGCAAGCTGATGGACCAGGCACCTTATACGCTCGACGAAAAGCGCCGCGTGCACGTGCTGGACGCGCTTCGCGATGTCTGCTCGCATTTCCGCTGGGACCTACTGGCTGCGCACGTGCGCACGAATCACGTTCACGCGATCGTAGAAGCAGAGGCCCGGCCTGAGAGAGTGATGAACGCTTTCAAGGGGTACGCCAGCCGGGGCTTGAACCGTTTGGGACTCGACGGGCCGGATCGCAAGCTCTGGGCGCGGCATGGGAGCACGCGCTGGTTGTGGAAGGATGAGGATGTGCTGAACGCGATTCGCTATGTGGTCGAGGAGCAAGGCGAGCCGATGGCCGTGTTTCTGGCTGAAACGCCCGCTCCCTAACGGTCGCGGCTCGGAAGAACCGCTACCGACACACACAGCATCCGCTAGAATCGGTAGCAATCGCTACCGAGCCGCGACCGTGAGGGAGCGGGCGCACACGCGCGCCACTGCTAGAATCGGTGACAATCGCTACCGAGCCGCGACCGTGAGGGAGCGGGCGCACACGTGTGCCGCTGCTAGAATCGGTAACATTTCTACCGAGCCGCGACCGTGAGGGAGCGGGCGCACGCGTGCGCCGCTGCTAGAATCGGTAACATTTCTACCGAGCCGCGACCGTCAGGGAGCGGGCGCACACGTTGCGCCACTGCTTAGAATCGGTAGCAATCGCTACCGCCGCGACCGTGAGGGAGCGGGCGCGCACGTGCGCCACCGCAAGAATCGGTGACATTCGCTACCGAGCCGCGACCGTGAGGGAGCGGGCGCACGAGCGGTCCGCTGCTAGAATCGGTAACAACTGCATGGACGAACAGGAGTTCAAAAGGAAAGCGGACGCGTCGCTCAATTCTCTCTATCGAAGCCTGACGGCCGAGTCCGAAGACGCCGGTTTCGAGGCCGACTTCAACTCCGGCGCTTTGGCCATCGAATTCGAAGACCCGCCTGCCAAGTTTGTGATCTCTCCCAACACGCCGGTCCGCCAGATCTGGGTCTCGGCGCATTCGCGTAGCTTCAAGCTGGATTGGGACGCAGCCAAAGGCGACTTCGCCTTGCCGGAGACGGGCGAAACATTGCCTGCGCTGATCCGGTCCGCTATCGGCAAGCAGTTGGGAAAATGACCGGCGTTTACATTTCTTACCCGTTTTGTTCCCAGAAATGCACGTATTGTAACTTTGCATCCGGAGTGTTTCCGCGCGAGTTGGAAGCGCGCTACGTGGACGCACTGGTTCGCGAAATCGCAAACTACCCATGGAGTGAAGCCGCGGACACCATCTACCTGGGCGGCGGTACTCCGAGCCAGATGTCTGACGCCGATTTGGAGCGCGTCCTCGCAGCGATTCCTGGCGCGAACTGGACCGAAGCCACCATAGAGGCTGCGCCTGGTTCCCTTACTCGCGAACGCGTCGAAGCCTGGCGCCGCTTGGGCATCAATCGCGTCAGCCTCGGCGTGCAATCCTTTGTAACCCGTGAACTGGCACGGACCGGACGCAAGCATTCCGCCGCCATCGTAGAAGCCGAAATTGCGCTTCTGCGCGACGCCGGCATCCGCAACATCAACATCGATCTCATCGCCGGCTTGCCCGGCCAAAATGCCAAGACGTGGACGGAGTCGCTCCAATCGATCGAGCGCCTCGACCCTCCCCATGTCTCCGTTTACATGCTGGAAGTGGACGAGGACAGCCGCTTGGGCAGCGAAGTCCTGCTCAACGGCCAGCGTTACGGCGCGCCCGATGTGCCGCCGGAAGACGCGATCGTGTCCATGTACGAAGAAGCCGTTGACGCGCTGGCGGCGCAGGGAATCGCGCGCTATGAAATTTCCAACTTTGCCCGGCCCGGCTGGGAATCGCTTCACAACTTGAAGTATTGGCGTCTCGAGCCTTACATCGGCTTTGGCGCTGACGCCCACTCCTTTGATGGCCGATGGCGCTGGCAAAACGTGGAATCGCCCGGCGAATATGTGAACAGGCCGGATCCAGGCATCGAGCGCACCTTAGCCCAGCCTGGCCAGGAAAAATTCTTCGTTGGCCTTCGTCTGTCGCAAGGCGTAAAGCCAGCGCCGGAAGAATGGGAGACCTTCGCTAAACCGATCCGGTATTTTGTCGAAGAAGGCCTGCTGGAGCAGGATGGCGGCCTGCTTCGCCTGACACGGCGAGGCGTTCTGTTATCCAATGAAGTGTTCGCCGAGTTTCTATGATCGATCTGCGCAGCGATACGGTCACCCGGCCCACTGAAGAAATGCGGCGCGCTATGGCCGCCGCCGAAGTTGGCGACGACGTGTATGGGGAAGACCCCACCGTCAATCGTCTGGAGCGCCATGCCGCGGAACTGTTCCGCAAAGAGGCCGCGCTCTTTGTTCCCTCCGGAACCATGGGCAACACTATCGCCATCAAACTCCACACCGAGCACGGCCAGGAAGTGATCTGCGACGCGCATGCTCACATCCTCGATTGGGAGTTGTCGATGACTGCCTGGTTCTCGGGCTGCCTGGTGCGTTCGATTCCCACGGATGACGGCATTCTGCATTGGGAAATAGTCAAGAACTATCTCCGGGCTAAGGGACCGCATTATGCGCCTACCGCGCTGATCGCCATCGAAAACACCCACAACATGGCCGGTGGCACGGTGTATCCGGTTCCCGTGGTCGACGAGTTATGCCGCCAGGCGCACGCGCTGAATCTCAAAGTTCACATGGATGGCGCGCGAATCTTCAATGCCGCTTGCGCGCTAAAGAAGCCCGTGAGCGAGATTGCGGCTTCGGCCGACACGGTGATGTTCTGCCTATCCAAAGCGCTGGGTGCGCCGGTAGGCTCCCTGCTGGTGGGCAGCAGCGAAGCGATCGAACGCGGACGTTTGTTTCGCAAGCGTTTGGGCGGCGGAATGCGGCAAGCCGGCGTTCTCGCAGCGGCCGGGCTGGTGGCTTTGCAAGAGACTCCGCAGCGTCTCCATACCGATCATCAAAACGCCCAATATCTGGCCCGCGAATTGGCCAATTTGCCTGGCATCGCCATCGATCCCGCCAAGGTCCAGACCAATATCGTGATCTTCGATGTTTCCGGAACCGGTTTGTCTCCGGAGCGGATCTCGGACGATCTGAAACAACGCGGCGTGCTGCTGAACGGCATAAACGCGCGCCAGATGCGAGCGGTGACGCATTATGACGTCGATCACAACGCATGTGAACGGGCCATAAGCACCCTCGCCCAGGTGGTGCATGCGGCGGCAGCCCACATCTAGAAAGTCGGCGGCCAAAAAGCCCGCGCCTAAACCGCGGGCGCGTAAGCCGAAACATCTCCCCCGCTGGCTGGATCTTCCGGCCCGTATCGTTCTTACGCTCTACGCTACGCTCGTCTTGCTGCCGTTTCATTACCATGCGGCTGCGACCGGTTTGGACGCGTCCTGGGCCGTAGCCCTCAATCTCCTGCATGTCCGAGGAGCAATCCATGGCCGGGATATCGCGTTCACTTACGGTCCATTAAGCTATCTGGCTTTGCCCATGCCCATGGGCACAAATCTTCAACAGGGCTTGGCCTTTCAGGCGCTATCTTGGGTTGTCTTCGCTGGTTTGCTGGCGTGGATCGCCTTTGTCCGCCGCGTGCCCCTGCCATGGTTGCTGCTTTTCGCCCTGCTCACCATACCCGGTTCGGGGCTGTTGCACAATTTCGGCTATGCCGGACCAGATTTTTTTCTGGAGATCACCGCGATGCTGGCGCTAGCGGTCTGCGCGACCAGCGGAGGCTTCGGCTTCTTTGCCCTCGCCCTTGTCATCGCGGACTTGCTCGTGTTCATCAAACTGACCTCCGGCCTCGGCGTGCTCTTCGCGGTAGTAGCATTTCCGCTGGGCTTGTTTGTATTCGACCGCCGGCGGGCTATATGGTGCGAAGCCACGGCGCTGATCGCCTGGCCGGCGCTATTCGTTCTTGGATATCTCACTGTGTATGAGCCATCCTGGGCCTCTCTCGTCCGATACGTTCGCGCCGGGATGGAAATTTCCTCCGGATTCACCTCGGTCATGGGGGTGGCCTATCCGGGTAAGCAGGTTCCCTTGGCGCTCATCATGATGTTCGGATATGCGGCTCTGGGCGCGCTGCTCTTTTTTCTACGCGATCGCGCTTTCATTGTCTTTGTCGCCGGCCTGGCGCCGCTCTTCATCGAGTTCAAGCATGCCTTTGTGCGGGAGGCCGGGCATGTGGACATCTTCTTCTGTTTCGCTCCGCTGTTGGTTGGCGTGGTGTTGCTCGGGTCCCTTCGTTTTCGCTGGCTGGTACTGGCGCCATCGGCGATTGCTCTCGCTCCGCTCTGGTTTCGCGAGACTGCGACAACGCGCCAGTATATGGCCAGACCCGTGGAAGCGCTCGATACCCTGCGCCAGGTAGCGGGCTTCACACGCTTACAGCAGCGCCTCGAAGCGGAGTCGAACGCGAACTTGAATGCCGACCGGCTCCCGCCCGAGCTGCTCGCACGCATCTCCGGCCATAGCGTTACTATCTTGCCCTGGGAATGCTCTTACGCCGCCGCCAATGCCATTCAGTATGTCCCGCTCCCGCTGCTCCAGACCTACTCCGCTTACACTCCCTACCTCGATGACTGGAGCGCCGAGCTATTCAATCGGCGCCCACCGGACTTCGTGATCTTCACCTGGACCGCCATCGATTTCCGCAATCCGCTGCTGGATGTCCCCGCCACGGCGCTGGCTCTGTATCGTAACTACGAACTCGACCAGTCCTTCGGCAACCTAACACTCTTGCGCAAGCGGCCGCAGCCGTTGGCGGCTGGGTTAAAGCGCATCCAGGCGTTGGCAGCCAGCGAGCGGGTGATCTCGGCGAAGATTGAACTGAAGCCTTCCTGGAGTGGGCGCTTGCGCGACCTCTTCTTCCGCACGGGCACGGTGTACCTGACCCTGACTTCGGCCGAGGGGCGCTATGTCGTCGCCAGAGTTCCGCCTCGAGTCCTCGCGGACGGCGTTCTCGTCAACGTCTTGCCCGGGGACCTGGGAGGATTCCGGAGCTTGATGAGTGGCAGTCCCGGTACGCTAGCCCAACCGCTCGATCGGATCGAACTCGGCGGCGAGGGACTGCAAGGGTATCAACCTATGCCTGCGATGGAGTTCTACGAACTGGAAGACTCGCAAATTCATTGGGAACCAGCCAAACCCGCGCCGGATCTCAGCGCCTATATTTCGCGCGGTGACCTGGACACCACGCGCATCGAAACCTTGAACAGTGAAGGGGTGGTGGGCATTTCTTCCCGTGAGCTGCTGGACATCCCCGCGCCTGGCGGTTTCGTCCGTCTGGGCGGCTGGGTGGCGGCTCCGCCTGGCTCCGAAGTCTTTGTGGATCTCGACGGACGCCTATGGCCGGCGAAAACGGGGCTGGATCGCTCCGATATTCGACAATTCTACGGGGCCGACCATGCGGGTATCGAGTGGTTTACCGGCATTTCGGCTCTTGGACATGGCCCCCATCGTCTCCAACTGCGGATCGTCAACCGCGAAGGTAAGTATTACTACACCAGCCCGCAAAGCGTTGCATTTCGCATCCCGTGAGTTGTGGGGCTCCGCCCTCGCCCCATTGTCTTGGTGAAAAGAAGGGTCTTGGTGAAAAGAAGGCAAAACTCCGTGCAATGAAGCGCGAAGGCGCGACGAATAAGACGCTGTCATCCGTTCACGCCAAAAAACCCCGACGAAACATCTATCGGACACAAATAAACCCTGTTAGCATACTCTTGCCGGAATCACCGGCATACAAAAGGAAACCCATGAAAACAGCTCTGAAAATCGTCGCGGCCATTGCGCTCGCGGTCGTGCTATCCGGTTCGGCCACTTCGCTGAAGGCTGCTTGGCCCTTGCCGGGATGCCCCCCATTTTGTCCGCCAGCCAACTAAATCACTGGCATAGAAAGGAAACCCATGAAAACTGCCCTGAGAATCGTCGCGGCCGTCGTGCTCGCGTTTGTGCTATCCGGTTCGGCCACTTCGCTGAAGGCTGCTTGGCCCTTGCCGGGATGCCCCCCATTTTGTCCGCCAGCCAACTAAACCACTGGCATAGAAAGGAAACCCCATGAAAACTGCTCTGAGAATCGTCGCGGCCGTCGTGCTCGCGTTTGTACTATCCGGTTCAGCCACTTCGCTGAAGGCTGCTTGGCCCTTGCCGGGATGCCCCCCATTTTGTCCGCCAGCCAACTAAACAGGAAGCTGCTAACGCGTTGGACTGCCACCGCCTGCTTTCGCTATGCTGGTGGACGGTGGCGTCCCCTCTTCACTTTCTGTGGTGGCTGTCAGTGGCTTCCGATTGGTTTGCATTGATCCAATTGACCCGCTACAGGATGTTCCGCCTCTACCCGGCTCTGTTCACCTTCGTGGTGGCCGTCGCTGGCAGCGATTTTGTTTTTCTATTCCTGAATCCGAATTCCGCGGACTATCGATGGCCTTGGCTGATCGTCGAGTCCGGTCTGCTTGCATTGAAGGTCCTGCTGGTGTGGGAATTGGTGCGATTGGTGTGCGGAGAGTATACCGGTATCGGAAATTTTGCACGGATCCTGCTCATCGTGTCGGCTGCGGTCGCGGTCTCCTTCTGCCTGCTGACCGTCCAACCGGAGGTTCAGAGTCCTCATTGGTCGACGCGAGACCTTCAACTCCTGCTGATGATCACCCGCTGGGTCGCTACTGTATTGGCTGGATTGGTGCTGCTGCTCTCGGCTTTCTTCTCCGTTTATGGGCATCCAGGCCGGCGAAACCTGACTTTGCATCGTTGGGTCACAACCGCATATCTGGCGGGCAACGCCCTGATTTGGTTCTACGGTGAATTTGTGCGGGATCGGACGTTGCCAACTATGCTGCAGTTGGGTCTTTCCACTATGTGTTTCGTTTCGTGGGGAATGCTTATGCCTGCTGGCGAAACTCAGAAAGCTCCACCGCCAGGTATCGAACTGGATACTGCCGCTCGCTGGAATGCAGAACTGATTGCCGTGGGCCGGCGCGTGTTAGGCAACGGCCGCGAAGGCCATAGCTTGTTGAACAAGCGCTGACAGCGCCGGCAAATCGGCCGAAAATCCCAACCGGTAGCGGAACGCCATCCACCGCAGTCCTGCCAAGATCCGTACGAAGTCCAGATCGGTTCGCATGAGGCCGGGGAAGTCCCAGTTGCCCGCCGCCGCCATGGCCTCTTTGCGAGCGCGGCGGGCGGCGCCCATCTCGGCCGCCAATTCGTCCCAGTACGCGAGGAAAGTCCGGGTGCGCTCGGCGCGATTTGGGTTCCTACTCTCCTGGAGCAAACCAGTCATTCGCTCGAATCGGGTGGAGTTACCAGGGAAAGCCAGCAGCTTTCCGCGCCCCCTTGTTTCGGCGCAATCGCTTGTTTCCGCGATATCGAGCGGAGTGACCATACCGCGGAACGCGGCTGCGACGAGCCTGCGCTTTTCTTCTTCCTCGAGAGAACACGGCTTTCGAAAAAAGTCTGGTCTCATACGATACCAGAAATACTGTACCACAATTAAGCGGTGGATTTGCGGCGGTCTTTTGAATGTTTCTCGCGTACTTCAAAAACTTCCGCCAGTAGATTCCGTAGCTTCGTATCCATCGAATCGTGTGGATTGTGCCAAAAGTCCAGGAACTGGGCAACTAGAGCGGCGTCGCTTTTCGATAGGGCCCCGTGCTGAGATTCCCTCACGGCAGCATTCTCGCCGGAAATGCCGCGCCCCATGGCCCATTGGCGAAGTAGGTCCCCAACCACTTGCTGGAACGACGTGTCCAATTCAGCGATTCGCACCCTCGCTACTTTGTGCAAGTCTTCGTCAACTCGAATCGTAACTATTTTTCCTTTGGTATCAGACACATAGCCCTTCAATCGGTCCCGCAGCATTGACTGAATGGTAACATTCAGTCATGATTGAAACCTGACATTCAGTATAATGTTACTCTAACACTACACTGAGTGGGAGCGCTAGCCGAGACCGGCAAGCGGTCAAAATTGTTCGTAAGGTTTGTGGCGAAACGAAACGCCACACGCAACGTTGGGGGCGCGGGGCAGAGGACCGGCGGCAGATGGTCCTAGCCCCGCTTTGCGGGAACGGTTATTGGGCGGACGGGGACACAGCGGGCTTGATCCGGTACTCCTTCGGTCAAAATTATCGTAGCTTAATCCCCTGGCGCTTGGCCTGAAGACAGGGTTTCGAGAATGCGGTCGATTATTAATCGGCCTTGGGCGGGGGGGGGTTACAAACAGTTACAAACCCGCTGCCTGCTAATAACCGGCCCACCCGTGATCGTAAGGATAACAAACAACAACATTTGCGGAATGTTGCGACGGTCAGGAGTTCGTTTTTTCGAGTCCTCTACTCGGCCAGAACCGCGATAGCGATTCGATAGAGAAGCAGTCGCGGGTGCGAATGCTCGCTTGAGCCCTTCCCAAAGCCATGCAGACGCGCCCACGCTAGATCCCAATTGCGGACAGTCCGGCCCCTTCCGGTACAACTTAGCGGCCATTTTTCAGTAAGATAGGTCTTGGAATTGGGATTGCCAATAGGAAGCGAGAACACTCATGGATGTACCTCGTGGTAAAGAAGTCGCCCGGCGTAAACTCATCAAGCGCGTTGCGGCTATCGTCGTCGTCTTGGCGGCTATACCGCTGATCACTTGGGGCCTTTCGCGGCTGAAGCCTGCGGCGCCGACGGTAGACCGGGCCACCGTTTGGGTGGATACAGTCAAGCAAGGACCCATGGTCCGGGACGTTCGGGGTTTGGGAAAGCTGGTGGTGGAAGACTATATATGGATACCGGCCGAGTTTGAGGGCCGCGTCGAGAAGATCAATTTCCTGCCCGGCTCGAAACTGCATGCCAATGACGTTCTCATGGTGATGAGCAACCCCGACATGGAGTTGGCTGCCAACGATCTGGAATGGCAGGTCAAACAAGCCGAGGCCAACTACACCAATTTGAAAGTCACGCTGGAAAGTTCGCAACTGGCTCAGAAAGCGGTGACGGAGCAGGTCAAGTCCGATATGTCCCAAGCGGAACTGCAGGCCGATCGCGATAAGCAGCTTACCAAGCTGGGCCTGAAGTCGGATCTGGAAACCAAGATTTCCGTCGCCAAGTCGGACGAACTCGAAGGGCGCTTTCAGCTTTCGAAGCAGCAACTCGACATGAGCGATCAGTCGATCAAAGCGCAGCTCGACGCGCAAAAAGTGCAAATCGAGAAGCTGCAAGCGGCGTACGCGTTGAAACGGGCGCAAGTCCAACAGTTGGTGATTCACGCCAGTGTCGACGGCGTATTGCAGCAATTGGGAGCGGGAGCGCCTTTGCCGCCACTCGAAGTGGGACAACGCGTTGCGCCCGGAACTATTCTGGCGAAAGTCGCTCAACCTTCGCGGCTGAAAGCGGAATTGCAGATACCGGAAACGCAGGCCAAAGATGTGACCCTTGGCCAGGTGGCCTCCATCGATACGCGCAACGGCATCATCGCCGGCAAAGTGGTTCGCAAAGATCCGGCCGCGATTAATGGCACCATTACCGTGGATTGCAGCCTGGAAGGGCCCTTGCCCGAAGGCGCCGTTCCGGACCTGAGCGTGGACGGCACCATCACCATTGAGAAGCTCGCCAATGTGGTCTACGTTGGCCGGCCGGTGATTGGGCAGGCTGGCGCGAAGGTAGGCCTCTTCAAACTCGACCCGGATGAGAAGGAAGCGCAGCGCGTGACCGTGTCGCTCGGCCGCAGTTCGGTCAACACCATCGAAGTTGTCGATGGCCTCAAGGTGGGCGACAAAGTGATTCTCTCGGATATGCAGAATTGGGATGCGCACAATCGCATTCGACTCAACTAAAGGAAACCCGCAGGAACCTTATGTCGAACGACGCTTTAATTTCTCTGGATGGCGTGACGAAAGTTTTCGTCACCGACGAGGTGGAGACGCACGCCCTGGCCGGCATCCACATGGAACTCAAAAAGGGCGAGTATATTTCGATCGCCGGACCCTCGGGCTGCGGCAAGTCGACGCTGCTGGCGATTCTGGGCCTCCTCGATTCGCCTAGCGGGGGCACTTATATTCTCAACGGGACGGCGGTACAGAATCTCAAGCTCTCCGAGCGCGCCCGCATCCGCAATCGCGAGATCGGCTTTATTTTCCAGGCCTTCAACTTAATAGGCGACCTGACAGTTTACGAAAACGTGGAATTGCCGTTGACTTATCGAGGGATGCCGTCGGCTGAGCGCAAGAAGCGCGTCCACGATGCGCTGGAGCGCGTCGGCATGGGTCATCGGGTCAAGCATTATCCGTCTCAGCTTTCCGGCGGTCAACAACAGCGCGTGGCTGTGGCGCGAGCGCTGGCGGGCGATCCTTCCATCCTGCTGGCGGATGAGCCAACCGGAAACCTGGACTCAACCAATGGCGAAGCAGTAATGGATCTGCTGCGAGAACTTCATCGCGGCGGCGCCACCATCTGCATGGTGACTCACGATCCGCGGTACGCGCGCTATGCCGACCGCAATATCCGGCTTTTCGACGGGCGCATCGTCGAGGAGAATGTGGAGGTGTCCTGATGCGTAACTTTGACGCTGTCGCCCTGACGGTGATTGTTGCCGTTCTGTTGGGCTTTTCAGAAATTCCTCTAACGCCGCAGCCCTTGCTGGGGCACGATATGTCCGGGCAAAATATGCTGGGTCAGAATGTGTTTGCGCAGGACTTACGGGGTCAGGCGTCCTCGCTCCGCGCCGCCTTGCGGGAACAGATTCGCCAACAAATTCGTACCCGGATACAGGTTCTCAAATGCCAGAGCCGGTAGTCACGCTACGCAACATCGAGAAGTATTTCGAGCACGGTCCCACCAAGACGTTTGTGTTGCGCCGCGTCAACCTCGAGATCCAGCCCGGCGATTTTGTTTCCATCATGGGTCCCTCCGGCGCCGGCAAGTCC
Source organism: Bryobacteraceae bacterium (assembly GCA_035314765.1). GTDB lineage: Bacteria > Acidobacteriota > Terriglobia > Bryobacterales > Bryobacteraceae > DATFZA01. The sequence goes on along the minus strand of DATFZA010000714.1, from coordinate 9,317 downwards.
ACCTTGTTGCATCTGCTCGGCATGCACGACAGCAGTTGGACCGGCGAGTACTATCTTATGCAGCACGCCATTCACCGGCTCAAGAAGAACGAGCGGATGGAGCTGTACAAGAAATATTTCGGCTTCGTCTTCCAGAGCTACCATCTCCTCGATTCGCTGACGGTTTACGAGAACCTGGATATTCCGTTGTCATACCGCAATATCAAGAAGAGTGAGCGCGACAGCATTGTGTGCGACACTTTGGACCGGTTCCAGATCGTCGGCAAGAAGGATTTGTATCCCAACCAGCTTTCCGGCGGCCAGCAGCAACTGGTAGCGATCGCGCGCGCCGTCGTGGCGAGTCCGAAAATCATTTTGGCCGATGAGCCTACCGGGAATCTCCACTCCAGTCAGGGCAAGGAGATCATGGAAATGTTCCGCGTCTTGAACAATCAGGGAACTACGATTATTCAAGTCACGCACAACGAGAAGAACGCCGAGTACGGAAACCGAATCATTAATATCGCCGACGGCTGGATCTCCAATGAAGTCGCCGGCCTCACCAGTTCCTCTGTATAGGAGTTTGCCATGCGCGCCTGTCTGCTGCTTGTTTTCGCCGCATTACCGTTGTGCTGGGGCGGCATAGAGAATCGCTGGACGGCGCCGCTGGAAGCCGGCCAGACTCTCGAGATCAAGAACGTCAACGGAAGTATCCGCGCTGAGCCGGCCGACGGAGAAGACGTGGAAATTATCGCGCTCCAGAAGGGCGGCGCGCAGGTATCCATTGTCCAGCATGAAGGCGGCCTGCTGGTGCGCAATGGCGATAACGTGCAAGTCGACTTTCTCATTCGGGTGCCGAAACACATCCGTTTTATTGCCCGGACCATTAACGGCGCAGTGGATGCCAAGCAGCTGGATTCGCAAACTGAAGCCCACACGGTGAACGGCGATATCCATCTGAGCACCACCGGCTCGGCCATCGCGGAAACTACGAACGGCTCCATCGACGCCGCCGTCGGAAAGATTCAGGATGGAGCCAGGTTCCGCACCGTCAACGGCCGGATCTCCTTGCACCTGCCCTGCGGCCCCGCCACGGTGCGCGCGCACACGGTCCACGGCGATATCGCTAGCGAGATCCCGCGCCATAAGCACTCCGGCCACGCGCCCGAACTCCACGTAACCACGGTAAACGGCGCCATCGAACTGAACCAGGACAACGAACTATAGCCCGCGAACGTCAGTAAGGGAAGGGCGAGGGTTTCCTCACTCGGGGCAGACAAATTCGGCGCGCTGCCCAATCATCCGGTTCGGGTTTCTAAACCGCGGTGGCCAGCATGATCATCGTGGCGATAGACATGACTCATTACGCTGGCGCGGCTGGTCAGGAGAACTACCAGCACCAGCAGCGGCGGGGCGAGCGCTCCGTTTAACGTCTATGTGGGCGCGGCGCAGCTCCCGCGGAGTTACGCCCTGGCGCTGTTCCACGGTGACTTTTCCTTCCTGGATTTCCTCCTCCACTTCCTGCGCGGCTTGCCAAAAGAAGAGATAGGGAGAGATGGTGGTGCCCAAGAGACCGACTAGCGTGGCCCAATAAGATGGAGTCCATTGAAGGGTGGGAAGAAAAGTGGCTTTCAAAATTTGCGGCCAAGCGGGATGCGCGAGGAAAGCGTCGACGATGTAGGCAAACAGGACCAGCGTGAGCCACTTGAAGATGCGCGCGATAGTCCGGTAACTGGTCCAGAACAGGAGCGCGACGATAACCAGCGCGTAGAGCGGAGTGAAATAGAAAGGCGGCAGAGCGGCGACAGGCCGGTGACGCTGGCCATGCCTCCGAGGTCGGCTCCGATGTTAACGACATTCGCGACGACCAGCAAAACGCAGGCGCCCCACAGGACCCAGCGCGGGGAGTGGCGGCGGACGACGCCGGCGAGGCCGAGTCCGGTGACCAGGCCGAGCCGCGCGCACATGATTTGAACCGCGGCCATCAGGGGGAAGGAAAAAAGAGCGGTCCAGAGTGGAGCGTAGCCTAAGGACGCGCCCGTGACCGCATAGGTGGCGATACCGGAGGGGTCGTCATCGGCGGCGCCGGTGATCAATCCGGGGCCGAGGTTGGAGAAGAAGCGGCGGAAGCGGCCAGTGACAACGAAGGCGCGATGCTTGGGATGCATCAGGCGCCGGCTCCGAAGAAGGTTCCGGCGGCCGCTACGCCAGGCAAGAGACTTTCGGCGGAAAGAATCGTGTAGTTGGCGCCCAGGACTGCGCGAAGCCAACCGATTCGCGGGGCGCGATGTTCACGTTGCGGCAGGCGGTTGGCTGGAGCTTGTTCCTGGCGCTTCTGCTTTTCAACGTTGTCGCGAATGAACCGCGGGATCCTGTTGGGGAAAGCTTTTGCTCCACCAGCATCTACTTCATTGTCACCCATGACTTCTGGCACTTTGACCGCGGCCGGCTTTCAACCACGAGGAGACGAGCCAGGCGCTTCCAATGACGGAGATGACGACGACGGCGAAGATGACCGTTTCGACGGTTCTTGATTCGGCAATTTTCAGAATGTGGCGGCCGTAACGAATAGCCAAGAGCGCTTCGGTGGTGAAGCGGATGAAACGGAAGATAGCGATGATGGTGAGCAGCTTCACGCGCGGATACTTCAAGGCAGCCGCGACCAGCACGACGGGAGTAAAAGGGAATCCGGGCGGCGCGACAGACGCAATGGCGAGCGCCGTGCCGGCGCCGGCGTGGACGCGTTTTTGAATGAAGCGGAGCTGCCTTTTGGAGATGCGCTTTTCCACGCCCGCTTCTCCGCCCTTACGGCCAACCCAATCTGTGGTGTAGCAGCCAATGACGGAGCCCATCGTGGCCATGGCGGCGTAATAGAGCCAGCGATCGTGATGGTGCGCGGTGAGGCCGACCAGGAGCAGGTCGATTCCTAGGGGCAAGAAGAGCAGGGACCCATCCAGAATCCCTAACAAGAAGATCCCGGCGCCGCCTAGAGACGCGAAGAAGATCACGAAGGGATGGATGAATGCCTTCACATGCCGTAACGTAGCACGGGTTTGCCAACGTGGTTTGCGAACGACGGCGGCCGCTGATCTTGCAAAAGTTACACAACCGCGGCAGAAGCTACTGGCTGCTGCGACGGGTCCGCGCTATTGAAGGCTCATGCAGCAACCGGGTTGCTGGTTTGGCGCGAAAACTGCAACCACATTCAAGAGGCCAGGCATGCTTTGGAAAATTGCCGCTGTTCTGTTTATTCTCTGGATCTTCGGTTTTGCTCTGCACGTGGCCGGAGCCCTGATTCATCTGGTGTTGGTGATCGCGGTGGTGATGTTTGCGATCCATCTGTTCAGCAGCCGCGCGGGGACCGCGTAGAAAGGAAGAGGCAGGTATGGGATTGTTGATATTAGTGATAATTTTGGTGCTCCTCTTGGGAGGCGGAGGAGGCTATTACGGGTATTCACGCTGGGGCGTGGGCGGCACTGGCGTGGGGCTGGGGACGATCTTGATCATCTTGCTGCTAGCCTACTTCTTGGGGATCTTTCACTGATGAGCACCGCTCCGAAGAAGAAAAACGAGAGTCCGGATTCGGCGCCGCCCGACGATTTGCGGGAGGAATGGCAAGAGGAGGATCGCGAGATCGAGGGCCGCAAGCCTACGCTCGAAGAGATTCGTCGGATCTGTGATTAGATAGGTGAGGGCAAGGAGCCCCCATCCCCTCACTGACGTTCGGGGCTAGACAAAGGGTTAGACGTGGTTAGCATCGTTCAGAAATGCGGAAACTCCAGGCGCCGGCCTTAGGTTTCGAAATTGTTTCGAAACCGCCACCAACCCCTGCGAGAATTTCACGGCCCTTTCCCCACTAGTTTTCTCTAGTGAGGAATCCGCTCGTTCCGCCGCTGCTGGCATTTATTAGCGGCATATTCATCTCGCGCACCGTCGATTTCAAAACGCACGAACTAATCCTGCCGTTGACCGCGTGTCTCTTGCTCGCGCTATTCGCCCTGCATCGATCCAAGGAACAAGATCTGGTCGAAGCTGAAAGTCCGGATTTGAGTCTTTCTCGCCCATTCAGGCTGGCTCCAATCTTGATCGATCATTATCGCACCGAAATCGCACCGTACTGTGCATCGACATTGTAGTTAGACCTTCTCCAGATTCTGGTGCAGGACCGTCGTTTACCGGATCGCTTTCGGATAGCGCGCGGGCCGGAAGTCCCAAGTTTGTTCTGATCTTTTGATCCGCCTTAACGGCGTAGCGTCTACCTGGACCAGTCGATGGATCGTTGGCTATCCGGAAGTTGGCCACTTCGGGTCCGTAAGTTTCCCTTTCTTGAACTGGCCGAACTGCACGCGATCCTGCAGGCCATCAGCAGCATGCGGCCTGACTCTCCAGCCTTACCGAAGTACCGGCAACTCTACGCTACGCCGTTAGGCGGTATGTATAATTGCGGGAGGGTAGGAGGAAGCGTAGCTATGTCCGACACCGGGTCAGTCGTTCGAGAATGGCAGTCACGGTTCGAGGGCCACCTCCTCACGTCCACCGACAGAACCTACGAGACCTCCCGGCGAATCTGGAACGGAATGATCGATCGCAAGCCTTCCCTGATCGCGCGTTGCGCGTCCAGGGCGGACGTCGGTCTCGCGGTAAAACTTGCACGTGCCGAAAAGATGCAAGTGAGCGTTCGCGGCGGGGGGGCACGGAGTAGCCGGAAACGCTGTGAGCGATGGCGGCCTCATGATCGATCTTTTCCTGCTGAAGGAAATTCTCGTTGACCCGCTCGCTCGCGAAGCGACTGCGGCGCCGGGTGTACTTTGGGGAGAATTTGATCGTGCCGCGGAGGCGCACGGCTTGGCAACCACAGGTGGACAGGTATCCCACACAGGTATCGCCGGTTTGACGCTGGGAGGTGGGCTCGGCTACCTGATGGGGAAACATGGAGCGGTATGCGACAACCTCCTCTCGGTCGAGATGGTTATGGCCGATGGCGAGATGCTCACCGCGAATATGGACCAGAATTCCGATCTTTTCTGGGCCGTGCGCGGCGCCGGGGCCAATTTTGGCGTCGTCACATCATTCCGATATCGTCTGCATCCCCTCGGTCAAGTACTGGCCGGCTTGCTGCTCCATCCGCGCGACCGTGCGGTCGAGCTCATTGCTTTTCATCGCGAATTCCTAGCCGGTACGCCCGACGAGTTGGACACCACAATCGGCTTTCTCAATTCGCCCGAAGGAGCGCCCCTGGTGGGAATCGTAGTCGTATACGCGGGTCCGCTTGAGGAAGGCGAGCGCGTCTTAAAGCCTCTGCGGCAGTTCGGGCCACCCATCGCCGATCTGGTGCGCCCGATGGCATACACCGCGGCCCAAAGTATGTTGGACAATGCGGTACCGACCGGCGACCGATACTATTGGAAATCAAATTTCGTCAATGAGCTTGGCCCTGACCTCGGACGCGTACTGAAAGAAGGGGCAAACGCGATGCCATCGCCCCTATCCATGATCTTGATGTTCGAGATCAAGGGCAAAATGCAGCGCGTTCCGAAAGACGCAATGGCCTTCGATCATCGCGATGCAAATTTCGAATTGTCCATCATCGGTCACTGGACGGACCCGACCCATGACGACGTGAATGTCCGGTGGGCGCGGGACGTTTGGAACGCTGCCCAACCGTTTGTATCGCCAGCGGTCTACTCTAATCACATGACCGGCGACGAGGGCGAAGCTCGCATCCAAGCGGCGTACGGCGCGTCCAAGTACGCAAACCTGGCGAGGCTCAAAGCTACCTACGACCCAGATAATTTCTTCTGCCTCAATCACAATGTGCGTCCGGAACAACCCCCAGGCACATAGTCCTTCTCTCCAGGGAGAACCTGCCTGGTCGCAGTGTAGAGGAGACTGGTGCCGGGTGCTCTATACCCGCGGATCCCGAGAAGAAGAGCGCCAGGAGGCCAGGAGGGACCATTCCGGAAATTTGGCACGCCAAGGACTACCCGACCTTGCGCCTCTTTGTATCACGGTCACGGCTGTAGTGGTGCACGAGTTTAGGGCTGCGTTCAATTGCCGCGCCACGTAGGCCAAGTTGCGTCGACGGGCTGCGCCTGCCTTCAGCGGCCATCCGGGAAAACGAAGCTGGATGGAAAATCCCGCCGGTTACGATCCCGCCGGTGCTGGCGGATTACCAGAGGGTGTCGGCGGTCGTTTCCGGATAGGGCGACAACCCGCGCGGCAGGCAGCGCCCTTTTTGGCCGGATTTGTCCGTTGATGTCAGGAGCCGGCGGGGCGTACTGTCTATCCATGGCCACAGCGAAAACCCAATCCGAACATGACGCGATTCTGAAAATTCTTCAGTTGTACATTGACGGTTGCAAGCAGGGCAACAGTGAACTGATGCGTCCCGCTTTCCACCCGCAAGCTTCGTTCTTTGGTTACGCCGGCGATGAACTCGCCGTTGGACTGGGGTTCCTGTTCGACTGGATCGAGAGAAATGGGCCGGCGTCCGATATTGAGCCTCGAGTGGTCAGCGTGGACATAGCCGAATCGATTGCTGTGGTCCGGCTTGAAGTCGCAAACTGGTCAGGCAGGTTGGCTGGTTCCGGCGTCCGCATGTCGGATCTCTTCACATTTCTCCTGATGCCTGAGGGTTGGAGGATCATTCAGAAAGCTTTTCACTGGCATTCCTAAACAGCGGACCGGCAGAAGAGCCCTATTGTATACTTTTCTGAATAGGTTCCCGATGCCGGAGCGAAACACGCCTCAGAAAATGCTGGAGTCCTGGAAGCAAATCGCAGGCTACCTGGACCGAAGTGAGCGCACAGTCCGGCGTTGGGAAGCGGCTGAGGGCCTCCCCGTTCATCGTCGAGGGCACCAGAAGTACGATACGGTGTTCGCGTACAAGCATGAGATCGAGGCTTGGGCTCGCCGGCGCACCCGATGCGGAAGCCAAGACGCAGCGATAGCGCGGCCGGAGGGCCACGAGCCCTCGCCGAGGGAGGTGCCTGCGAACCGGTATCTGGTCGAACACGACGCGATTACCCGCACAATGGACCGATATGTAGCCGGTGCTCGCGCCGGCGACGGCGATCTCATGCGTCCGGCGTTTCACCTGGAAGCGACGATGTCGGGCTATTGCCAGGGCGTAGAGTACAGCGGATCTATCGAGCATGTCTTCGAATGGGTTACCGCGAACGGGCCCTCACCGAACATAGAGCCGCGGTTCGCACGAATCGAAATCATCGAGACGATCGCGCTCGTCCACCTGGAGGTTCGGGGCTGGTCGGGCAAACTCGCTGGCGTGAACAGCCGCGCGTCCGACGTCTTCACTCTGCTCAAGCTCGATGGAGATTGGAAGATCACTCACAAGCTGTTCCACTGGCATAGCGATTAGGATTTCCGTCGACGAAGTAACCTACTCGACGTTCGTAGGGGAGGTAAGCGTTGATGTTTGGAGGAATATCTTGCGGAAGATCACGTAAGTTACTTCCCCCAGCGGCTCTCTCGCGGGCATGCTCGAAACAGCTATGCGCCGGGGCGAAATTTACGGAGGTTTTCTAATGCTGCGCGCCGTTCTATCGACTACTGTCGTTATCCTGGCGGCTGGTGCCCTGCACACCGCCCAAGCGACCATATTATATGACTTGCAGGGCCATGGACACGGGTCGTCTGCCACGGGCTGCTCGTATTCTGACCAGATCACCAACCTGCCCGGCTCGCCGTTAGAGGATTCCAGGCAGTGCCCGTTCGGTTCAGCGATCTCGTTTGCGTCCTGCGGGGTGCTGGGCGCCGAAGCCGGTGAAATGGATGGTTCAGGCGGTTTTGCCGGCGCGTCATTTTACGACACAACTCACGATCATCGGAGGAACAGGACTTGGCCACTTGATTATGGGTTTCGGGGTATCCGGCGATTCAGTTCTTCCATGCACAAATACTCCCCTGGCGACCTGCGGCGGATACGGTTGTCCAAATCGTCGGCCTGCGGCCCTGCACAACGAGGAATGAAAAGGTGTTTGGACATGGCAGCGAACGCCCAAAGGGCGATTTTCATAGGTAATTGATCCGGCAGGCGTTCTGACGCTGTTGCTGGGCGATGGCAACGGAGGATTTTCGGCTGGGGTGTTCTTCCCGGTTGGCGTGGGTCCGGTGTTTGTCGTTGCTGGAAGCTTCGACGGGGATGGGAATGCGGATCTGGCGGTAGCCAACAGCGGGCTCAATCAGAGCGATGGGACGCTGGGGCCGGGCAGCGTGACGATCCTCCACGGTAACGGAGTCTGCGGCTTCTCACCGGGCGGCCCGTTCGCAGCGGGGCCAGGGGTGAGTTCACTGGCGGTGGGAGACTTCGACGGCGACGGAAAGCTGGATCTGGTGGTCGCCAAACGCAGGCAGCAACAATATAACGGCCTTGCTGGACAGCCCCGGTCTGCCGCAGACAATCACGTTTGTGCCCCTGAGCGACAGGAGCCGGGGAGGGGCGCCGTTCGATATCAGCGCGACCGCCAGTTCGGGATTGGTGCGGCATTGATGTTCGCGTCGAAGCCAGACCTTGCTTCGGACGAAAGCCGCGTTTCTCGCCTTCGAAGTTGGTGTGCGTGATGTCGAAAAACTGGACGCCGACGCTGGCGAATACGTCCAGCATCTTCAGGGCTTCGATATCCCCCCGCCCGTTGTTCTCTTTCATCGCTTCTCCCATGGCTTGATGGTTGAGTTTAATCGCAGAGCTTCGGATCGGACAAGACTTGAAAGATTCGGGCGCGCCGTTTCTTAGCCGCCTCTCCTTTTGCTTTCATGTGTGCTCTATCTGACAGTAATCGCTCGTCCTGTGGGCCTTCGGTTTCGAAAGGCCAACAACCCCACGAGAATCTCACCACCCTTTCCCCACTAGTCTTCTCTAGTGAGGAATCCGCTTGTTCCGCCGCTGCTGGCATTTATCAGCGGCATATTCATCTCGCGCAGCGTCGATTTCGAAACGCGCGAATTAGTCTTGCCGTTGACCGCGTGTCTTTTGCTCGCGCTATGCGCCCTGCCGCGGAACCGCTGGCTCGCCGGCGCTGCCGGGTTGATGGTTTGTTCGCTCGCCGGAATTCTGACGGCGGTGCTGCATCGTCCGCCTCCGGCGCCGACGGTCAACGTCAGTTCGCGCGAAACGGCCTTGCTCTCGGGCTGCGTCGTCGAACCTTCTATTTTCTATGCCGGCCGCGATCAATTCACGCTGGAACTGGCGCCCGGCGCCTCTGCTCGCGTGACGCTGGCAATGAAAGACGGCGAAGCGCCGCCGGATTTGGTGTACGGCCAGGCACTTGAATTTGAAGCCCGACTGCGTTCGATTCGCAATTTCCACAACCCGGGCGCGT
>DATFZA010000713.1:0-3320 GCA_035314765.1 Bryobacteraceae bacterium | reverse complement strand
ATTCGCCGGCGCTGCGTCCCACGGAACCCGAGCCGCAGCAGATTTTCAAATTGCAAAGTCTGCTGCGGCTCGGGTTCCGTGGGACGCAGCGCCGGCGAATTGCCGGCTTCCGTGATGGCGTATTCCGGGCCCAGGAACTTCGCGCCCAGCCAGCGGAAGATGTAATCCATGATCGACTTGGCATACGGGATTTGCTTGTTACCAGTCCAGCCGCTCGGCTCAAAACGCACGTGGCTGAACTTGTCGACAAAGAACTTCACCGGCACGCCATATTGCAGCGCATAGCTGATCGAGGTAGCGAAGCTATCCATGAGCCCCGAGATGGTCGACCCTTCCTTGGCCATCGAGATGAACACTTCACCCGGCGTTCCGTCTTCATACATGCCGACGGTGATGTAGCCTTCGTGCCCGCCTATGGAAAATTTATGGGTGAGCGATTTCCGCTCTTCGGGCAGCTTGCGGCGGATCGGCCGGTACACCACCTTCTCGGTCACCTGCACGGGGGCCGCAACAGCCGTCGTCGCCTTCTTCTCGCCCTTGCCGGTGCCGGAACTCAGCGGCTGCACGCGCTTGGAATTGTCGCGATAGATCGCCACTGCCTTGAGACCCAGCCGCCAGCTTTCGACGTAGGCGTCCATGATCTCTTCGACCGTGCATTCTTCCGGCATGTTGATGGTCTTCGAAATCGCGCCGGAGATAAACGGCTGCACGGCGGCCATCATCTTCACGTGACCCATATGATGAATGGAGCGGCGGCCGTTTTGCGGGCGGAAGCTGCAGTCGAATACGGGAAGATGTTCTTCTTTGAGCGCCGGCGCGCCTTCAATCGTCCCAGTGGCGTCGATGTGGCTGACAATTGCCTCTACTTCTTCCGGCGTGTAGCCGAGGCGGATCAGCGCTTGCGGCACGGTGTTGTTGACAATCTTGATGATGCCGCCGCCGACCAGCTTTTTGTATTTGACCAGCGCCAGATCGGGCTCGATGCCGGTGGTGTCGCAGTCCATCATGAATCCGATGGTGCCGGTGGGCGCGATCACGGTGACTTGCGCATTGCGGAATCCGGCGCGCTCGCCCAGAATATAGGCGTCGTTCCACACCTTGACCGCATTCTCATAAAGCGCTTGCGGAACGCGCTTGCTATCGATGCCGTTCACGGCGCGGCCGTGCTTGAGAATGACATCGAGGAACGACTCTTCATTCTCCGTGTAGCCCGGGCACGGGCCAACCGCCTCCGCGATGCGGGCGCTGGTGAGATACGCCTGACCGGACATCACGGCGCTGATGGCGCCAGCCCAATCGCGCCCTTTATCGCTGTCATAGGGGATGCCCAGGGACATCAGCAGTGCACCCAGATTGGCGAAGCCGAGGCCGAGAGGACGAAAATCGTGAGAATTCCGGGCGATTTTCTTGGTCGGATAGCTGGCGGAGTCGACAATAATCTCCTGCGCCATGGTGACGGTGTCGCAAGCGTGGCGGAATGCTTCGACATCGAAGCCACCACCGGGCGCAATGAACTTCATCAGGTTCAGCGAAGCCAGATTGCACGCCGAGTCGTCCAGGAACATATATTCCGAGCAAGGATTGGAGGCGTTGATGCGATCCGTGGTCTTGCTGGTGTGCCAGGCGTTGATGGTGGTATCGAACTGCATACCCGGATCGCCGCATTGATAGGTAGCGTCGGCGATAGCCCGCAATACTTCCTTGGCGCGGTAACGCTTCACGGGCTGGCCGTTGACCACAGAGCGCGTCCACCAGTCGCGGTCATCCGTCACAGCCTGCATGAACTCGTCCGTCACGCGGATGGAGTTGTTGGCGTTCTGAAAGAAGATGGAGCTGTAAGCGTCGCCGTCCAGGCTGGAATCATACCCGGCATCGATCAGCGTGTGGGCCTTCTTCTCTTCTTTGGCTTTGCACCAAATGAACTTTTCGACGTCCGGGTGATCGGCGTTGAGGATCACCATTTTGGCCGCGCGCCGCGTCTTGCCGCCGCTCTTGATCACGCCGGCAAAGGCGTCAAAGCCGCGCATAAAGCTGAGCGGACCCGAGGCGCGACCGCCTCCGGAAAGAATCCCATCTTCTTCGCGAATGGTGGAGAGATTGGTTCCCGTGCCGGAGCCCCATTTGAATAACATGCCCTCGGTCTTGGCGAGATCGAGAATCGATTCCAATGAGTCGCTGACCGAATTGATAAAGCAAGCCGAGCATTGCGGCTTGCTGGCGCCATTCTTGAGCTTCAAAATGCTATCGGTCACCTCGTCATAATAGAAGCCGTAGCCGCGAGCTTCTTTGACGCCCACGTTGAACCAGACCGGCGAGTTGAAACAGGCCTTCTGGGTGAGCATGAGATGAGCCAGTTCATTGCGGAAATTCTCGGCGTCTTGCGAGGTCTGAAAATAACGGCCCGCGGAACCCCAGTCGGTGATGGTGTCGACCACGCGCTGCACCAGTTGACGCACGCTGCGCTCCCGGTCGGGCGAACCGATCTTGCCATGAAAATACTTGCTCACCACGATGTTGGTGGCGGTTTGGGACCAGTCGGCGGGCACCTCCACGTCATTTTGCTCGAAAATGATGGCGCCCTTGTCGTTGCCAATGGCGGCGGTGCGCAGCTCCCACTGCACCTCGTCATAGGGGGTCTTGCCTCCCTCGAGCTTCTGGGTGAAATAGCGGGGAAAAGGAACACCTTTCCGTTCCACGACCGGAAGACTCCGTTTCGAGGTGCTTTGGTTCAAACTGCTAATCTTGCTGCTCAAGTCTGCGCTCAATTGTCCCATCCTATTGGTTCTCCTGGGGCCTAGTTCCATTGTCACAAATCTGCAACTGAATTTTGCGGCTGAATGCAATGGTGCCCCAATATGTAGTGGTCTGTCAAGGTATTTATCTATATACGGGACAGCGGGTTGCAGGGGGTGGTGAGCGAGCCGTTGGGCTCCAGTATTGATACTCAGCGGCGGTAGTGGGCTGTAATAGACTGAAAACACAGGCTTTAGCGTGCAGGCTGATCGATGATCGTTCGTTGGCCGTCAGAACGAATACCCGAGCGATAGTTGATAAGTCCGCAGTGGCACAAAATGGGTTCCGCTGAACCTGGAGAGGAAATCATACAGGGCAACTTTGTTCAGGAGGTTCGTAACGGTGCAGCGCAGCGCGACCTCATATCGCTCGGATCGAAACAGGTTGTCGATCCCCACCGCGCATCGAACAGATTGCGAGGCTTCCCGATCCGGGTTGTGATCGTTGTTTTCTGTTCCGGCGGCGGGTGGTTCGGCCGCCCCGCGAGGTTTGGAAATTGTACATGGAAAGTTCAATACCCAGATTCC
>DATFZA010000712.1:0-14562 GCA_035314765.1 Bryobacteraceae bacterium | reverse complement strand
TAGGCGAGGCCAGGTCCTTGATGCAGTAACTGATGGCGATCTTCCGGACTCAGGTGATCCAGATCGAAGTTGGCGATGCCGGTGGAGGCGTCGCCGTCGATCACCGCCTCCTTGATTCCGTCGACATTCACGACACCAATGCGCGAGAAGCTGTTCCAGCGGACGAACTCCTCCGGCGGAATCCGCTGGCCCTTGGCGTAGTGGGCATCGATGATGTTGTGTTTGCCGTTGTAGATCAGCAATACGACCAGCACCAACGCGAGCGCCACCGCGGAGGCGCGGCCGGTGAACGAACCCGCGAGATTCAACCAAAGCGACGCCGAGACCGCAAACAAAATGGACGCCGCGAGCACCGTGTTTGGCCCGCCCCAATAATTGAGAAACGGAACCAGCACCAGACAGCCGCCGGCTGCGCCGAGAAGATCGAAAAAATACACGCGATCGATACGCGAGATGGTCTGGGCCACGGTGAGCGAGACGATGGTTCCGGAGATGAAGAACGGCAGCGCGCTGGCGAAATATACCAGCACCAGCGTCCAGCCACCCGGCTCGCCGTTCTGCTTGGTCAGGAACATCAGCGAGGCCAGCACCACGATGCTGTTCAGTGCCGCGAGACCGCCCAGTTTGGCGTAGAAGTTACCGCGCCAGCCGGCAATCAGGTAGGAAAACACGCCGCCCGCGCCCAATCCAAAAAGTGCGATCGAAATGGCCAGAAAAGCGAAATGGTAGTAGAAAACGACCGAAAAGATGCGGGTCAGGGAAAGCTCGAGCACCAGCGTGGCCAGCGTGGTGACGGCGACGCCCAGATAGATCTGGGCCCAGCCACGGTCGGGAACAATGCGAGACGATACGCGCGGCAACTCTTATGTTAAAGGATGGATCGACCATAGGTGCACGTGACGCACGGCAGCGCCCCGCTAGCCGATCCACTTCTTCCCCTGCCGGTTAAGACGGGAGCGCGGCTGAGGCGGTTCCCGCGGGTAGCGGAGCCGTTCGCTTACGCTCGGAGGCGCCCTCGCTTCTAAAGAGGAGTTGGCGCCATCCCCTCACTAACGTTCGGGGCTGGAATGGACGAATCATATCGCTGCACCGCTACTCATTCCGCCTGGCTTAGAAGGAGGGCCACCGTTGCGGCCGCCGAAACAATCGCTAGTTCCGCGCGGCATTAGAGCTGCACGGGGCATCCTGATTCTTCATTTTATTGGGATATTCCTGTTCGCTGCGATCGTCAAAAACTGGCTTCGGTCTATAACCGTCTTTGGCTGGGGCGTTGTCGCACAATGTCGCTCCTGGCCGTTTACGAGATCTGGGTCGATTGGAGAACACCGAAATCATAGTTGCCCACTACAAAATAGACACCCAGCGGTACAATCGGAGCAATGTTACAGATCGCTCCCCGGTCCTCCGTTGCGGATGTCGTGATTATCGGCTCCGGAGCGGGAGGAGGCACGGTGACCCAGGTGCTGACGGAGCTGGGTATTCAGGTCACGCTGCTCGAAGCCGGGCCAATGTTGAATCCATCGAAGGATTTCAAGGAGCATTGGTGGCCGTATCAAACTCCGGATCGCGGCATGGGCCCCGGAGGGAGCCGCTATTTCGGTAAGAGTCCTTATCCTTTTGGTCTCTACGACGCCGGCTTTGGCGATTGGCAATTGGAGGGCGAGCCGTACACCGTAGCTCCTGGCGATAAATTCGTCTGGTATCGCTCGCGCATCGTCGGGGGCCGCACCAACCACTACGGGCGCATTTCGCTGCGCTTTGCCGATTACGATTTCGCCCCCTACACGCGCGATGGCGTGGGCACGGATTGGCCCATCACCTACGACGAACTCGCGCCCTATTACGACAAGACCGAAAGCTTTATCGGCGTTACGGGAAGTAAAGAGGGCATTCGCAGCGCGCCCGACGGTGTCTTTCAGCCGTGCCCGCCTCCGCGCGTGCACGAAATGCTGGTGCAGCGGGCCTGCAAGCAGTTGAACATCCCCTGCATTCCCTCGCGGCTGGCGGTGATCACCCAGCCGACTCATGGCCGGCCGGCTTGTCACTATTGCGCCCAATGCAACCGCGGTTGTGTTTCTGCCTCGAACTATTCTTCCAGCCAGGTGCAGATCTTTCCGGCTATGAAAACGGGCCGGGTCACTCTGATCGCGAACGCCATGGCGCGCGAGTTGATCACCGATTCATCGGGCAAAGTGGTCGCGGTGTCATATATCGATAAGATCACGCGGACCGAAAAGCAGATCAAGTGCCGCGCGGCAGTCGTCGCGTGCGGGGCCTGTGAGTCGTCACGGCTGCTACTGAACTCTAAGTCGAGCCGCTTTCCGGACGGCCTGGCAAATGGGTCCGGCCAAATCGGCCGCAATCTCACCGATAGCGTTGGCTACAGTCTCAGCGCGCGCATTCCCGCTCTCGAAGGGCTGCCCCGCCACAATTCCGACGGTATGGGCGGCATGCATGTTTACGTGCCTTGGTGGCTTTGGGAAAAGAAAGATCTGGGCTTTCCGCGTGGATATCACATCGAAGTTGGCGGCGGCTTCGGCATGCCTGGCCCCGGCCAGTTTCATGGATTGTGCGCGCGCCATGAAGGATACGGAAAGGAACTGAAGACCTACTTGCGGTCGCAGTACGGTACTTCGGTAGGTCTGGCGGGCAGGGGCGAGCACGTTCCCAATCCCAAAACCTATTGCGAGATCGATCCGGAAGTAGTGGACAAATTCGGCATTCCCGTTTTGCGCTTTCATTTTCAATGGACCGACAACGAGCTGAAGCAGGCGCGGCACATGCATGAGACGTTTACGGCCATTCTCGAAACCATGGGCGGCGTCATCACACGCCCGGCGCCCAAGTCCGTGGAAGGAGATGGGATCAGTATCGGCGGCGAAATTATTCATGAACTGGGCACCGTGCGGATGGGTAACGATCCGCGCACGTCCGCGCTCAACAAATATTGCCAGGCGCATGAAGTGAAGAACCTCTTTGTGGCCGACGCCGCGCCGTTTGTGAGCAATCCGGACAAGAATCCGACCTTGACCATCAACGCACTGGCATGGCGCACCGCGGAATATCTGGCGGAGGAAATGAGGAAAGGCAATGTCTGACGAAGGTGGCACAGGCTTTAGCCTGTGCAGCAGAGACGCGTTTTCAAGACGTGAGATGCTGCGCGCGGCCGCGCTGGCGGTTCTGGCATCCGGAACCCTTCCGCTGGCGGACGCGCAGGAAGTTCACCGGATTGCGGAGATCGAAGGCCTATATCGCCCCAAGGCTCTTACTCCTCACGAATACCGGACGCTCGCGGCGCTGGCGGATCTGATCGTGCCGGCCGACGAGGTCTCTCTCGGAGCAGTGGCGGCGGGAGCGCCTGCATGGATCGATCTGTTGGCCAGCCAGAGTCCGGAGCTGACCGATATTTACACCGGTGGAATTGCCTGGCTCGACATCACCATGCGGCGCCGTGCAGGATCGGATTTTGTGAGCGCCAAGCCTGACCAACAGACTGCGCTGCTCGATTTGATCGCATACCGGAAGAACGGTACTGGCGAACTCGCCCCCGGCGTCCGATTCTTTGAATGGGCGCGCAAAATGGTGGTCGACGGATTTTATTCCAGCCCGCTAGGGACCAAGGACCTCGGATACATGGGCAACACGGCGGTATCGAAATTTGAAGTTCCCCAAGAGGCGATCGACTATGCACTGCGCCGCAGCCCGTTCGGCAAATGAAAGCGTCCTTAGTCGTCGTCTGCTTTGTGGTCACGCTCGCCGCTGGAGCGAGACCCGATTTTTCCGGTTCCTGGACGCTCGACGCGCAAAAGAGCAACTTTGGTCCTTTGCCGGTTCCTTCAAAATACGAACGCGTGATTACGCAGAACGGGCCGGCGGTTCACGTGACGACTCACCAGGCCACCGGCTCGAGCGAGCAAGCCATTGACACCAACTTCCGCACCGATGGAGAATTCATCGAGAATCGCTACAAGACCGGAGTGGCGCGGGTCTCAGGCCGTTGGGACGCCGATCGCCTGGAAGTAGAGACACGGCGTGAGCTTCAGGGCAAGCCGCTTACGTCTGTTGAAATCTGGTCCCTGTCAACGGACCGGCGCACTCTCACCGTGAAGAATCATATCGAGACGCCCAATGGTCCGCTGGATTTGGTGCTGGTGCTGGTGCTGCGGCGTCGGTGAACGCCAACTGTCAACCGCCACCTGTCAACCGCCACCTGTCAACCTATGCTAACGTGAGGTTGTATTTTGGCCAGTAATGAATCTCGACGCGCTCAAACTCGAAATTGAAACTGCGTTGGCTGAAGAGGGTCTGGCGATCTTCTACGGACACACGCGGGCTCTCGAGCCTTCCGAAGTGGTCTATTGGGACGTCGAGCACTACCCGGACTACAAGCTTTTCCTCAAAGCGGCCAAAGCGGCCGGCTCGCAACTTCTCGTGCTGCACCATCATTCGCTCACTTCCGACCAGGTAGATGATGTTCTCGACGAGTTGGAGGCCTGCGATATGCCGCGGGAGGAGTACCGGAGCATCGAGCGCAAATTGCAGGATCTGCGGGTCTATGAAGGATTCACCTGCTCCATCGAACTCTCCTTCGATCACGGCGGCCGCATGTACATGATGGGGTTTCGCTCCGAGTGGTACCGGGAACTGCTGGAGATTCAGGGCGATCTGGAGATCCTCGGCGGCGCTGGTCCCGACCTTGACGATGAAGAAGACGAAAGTGGCATGGGTGGGTACTTCTCGCGTAACTGACCCCCGGTAATTGAAGAACGAATGCCCGCGGCTCGCTGGATTCTGCCCACTCCCGATTCCGATACGGTAGCCGGACTTGCGTCGGCCCTCAAGCTGCGCCCGGTTACGGCGCGCGTGTTGGTGGGACGTGGATTCACCGATCCCGACGTTGCCCGGCGTCTGCTCAGACCGTCGCTAGACGCCCTCTATTCCCCCTATTTGATGGCCGGCATGGACGCCGCGGTAGCGCGCCTGCGCCGCGCAATCGAACAAAAAGAGAAGATTCTGATTTATGGCGATTACGATGTAGACGGCACAACTTCCATCGTCATCCTCAAAAAAGCCATTGAACTGGCCGGTGGCGCGGCTGACTTTCACGTGCCGCATCGCCTGCGGGACGGTTACGGCATGCGCACCGAGGTGATTGAACGGGCCGCGGAAACCGGCGTCAAGCTCATCGTCAGCGTGGATACCGGCATCCGCGCCGGTGAAGTGGTGCTGGCCGCGCGCGAACTCGGGATCGATACCATCATCACCGATCATCATCTTCCGGAAGCGGAGCTCCCTCCGGCGGTCGCCGTGTTGAATCCCAGCCGTCCGGATTGCCGCTATCCGGAGAAGATTCTCTGTGGCGCGGGAGTGACGTTCAAGCTGGTCCAGGCGCTGCTCGGTTCGCTGGGCTGGCCAGCCGACAGGCTGGAACGGATGCTGAGATCGTTCCTCAAACTGGTCGCCGTCGCTACCGTGGCCGATGTCGTCCCGCTGACCGGTGAAAATCGGGTGATCGTGAAATTCGGTCTGGACGGACTGGACCGCGTGAACAACTTGGGCCTGCGGGCACTGCTGGAGGTCTCGGGTCTGCGGAAAGGTCACGCTCCCAGCGCGCATCAGGTGGCGTTTCAAATCGCCCCGCGAATCAATGCCGCGGGACGCATGGCGCACGCCAGCGATGTGATCCGCTTGTTTCTGACTACCGATCTGGACGAAGCGAAGACGCTGGCCGAACAGCTCCATGCGCTGAATCAGGAACGCCAACAGACCGAAGCCGAGATCGTGGCCCGCGTACTGGAGCAATGCGAGCTGGAGCCGGTAACGGACTCGCAGTGCGCGCTGGTATTTGCGGGCGCAAACTGGCATCGCGGCGTGGTCGGCATCGTAGCCAGCCGCCTGGTGGAGCGTTTCTGCCGCCCGGTGTTCGTGCTCAGCGAGGAGGACGGCGAGTTGAGCGGCTCCGGCCGCAGCATCCCCGCATTTCATCTGGTGGAGGCCTTGGAATCCATGCCGGAGCTGTTTAGCCGCTTCGGTGGACACAAGCAAGCGGCGGGTCTGGCTTTGCCAAGCGAGCGCCTCGACGATTTCCGCACCCGTTTGAATGCCTATGCCGCCGCCCGCTTGACTCCGTCCGATTTCGTCCCGCAACTGGCGCTGGACACTACGGCCTGCTTCGACGAACTGGACGACCAAGCCGCGGAAGAACTCCTCTCGCTGGCGCCATTCGGGTTTGGCAATCCCGCGCCGCTGCTGGGAATTCCAGGCGTTCAGGTCGGCGCCGGCGCAGCTGTCTTGAAGGAGCGCCATCTAAAAGTAGAACTTCGGCAGAATGGCCGCCGCCTGGTGATGAATGGCTGGAATCTAGGCCCGAGACAACCGGACCTCGGCGCGGGCGCGTCTATCGACGCCGTGGTTTCGCTCGAGCCGG
Source organism: Bryobacteraceae bacterium (assembly GCA_035314765.1). Lineage (GTDB taxonomy): Bacteria > Acidobacteriota > Terriglobia > Bryobacterales > Bryobacteraceae > DATFZA01. The sequence continues at coordinate 8,135 of DATFZA010000712.1, read as the reverse complement.
ATCATTATGCGGAGCGCAACGGCTGGGGCTTCTGGTGCGGCGTACTCAAGGATTTCCGGATGAGTCTAAAATAGAGTCATATGGCCGCCCAGCCGGTGACAGGTCTCACTCCCGAAGAATATATCGAGTTCGAGCGCGCCTCCGAGACTAAGCACGAATATTACAACGGTGACCTGTTTGCAATGGCGGGGACCTCCTACGCACACGGGTTGATCGTTGGCCGGCTGACAATAGAACTTGGAATACAACTGAGATCGCGCGACTGCGGGGTCGTTCCGAACGATTTGCGAGTGCGCGTCTCGCCATCGGGGTTGTACACATATCCGGACCTGGTAGTCGTTTGCGGCCAGCCGCAGTTCGCGGACGACCAGAAGGACACGCTGCTGAATCCTACTGTGTTGATTGAGGTTCTTTCGCCTTCGACGGAGGCTCACGATCGTGGACTCAAGTTCGCCCAGTATCGCAAGCTGGAATCGCTAAAAGAGTATGTCTTGGTGTCGCAGCAAGAAGCCCGTGTTGAGGTGTTCTCCAGGCGCGCCGCGGGACAGTGGTTGATGACCGACTTCATCGGGGCCGAAACCGAGTGCCGCCTGGAAAGCGTCGAGTGCACCTTCCCGTTGTCCGCGATTTACGCCGGCCTTACATTAGATAACCCCAGTATTGTGTGATACTTAGCCAGCTCGGTTGCTGCGCGTTGGCCCGTTTGCTAAACTAACAGCTTATGGCAAAGGTGTGTGAGATGTGCGGGCGCGGTCCGCAGTTCGGCAATCGAGTGAGTCACGCTCATAATCTGACCAAGCGGCGCTGGAACGTCAACTTGCAGAGCGTGCGCGCGATCGTCAATGGCGGCAGCAAGCGGATCAAGGTCTGCACCTCGTGCATTCGAAACGGCAAGGTTCTGAAAGTAGCCTAGACGAAGTTTCCAAATCCCAATGTGATCGGCCGGGCTGTTGGCCCGGCCTTTTTGCGTATCGGGCTTGGCCTTTTGCGTGTTGGCAACGATGTGTTCCACCTCGCACCTTACACTAAGAGGGTGGTCCGCTTCGCAATCACGCTCTTACTGCTGGCCTCGCCACTGGACGCCGCGCTTCCCACAGCCGCGGAGATTGCCCGTCAGTTGAGCGAGGGCTCCATCGATCCGAATGAATGTTACCGGGTTACGGAGCTGGAGTTTTCCAAGGAAGACCTCAAGATTTATTTGACGCAGGGTTTTCTGGCCTTCGCCCGGCCGGTGAACGGCATCCGGCCCGCCGCCGTATTCACCGCCGATGTCGATGCCGGGGACGCGGAACTGCTCCTCTTGCCGCCTACCCACGGCGAGCGGCTTTCGCTGGCGAACTTCACCAACTCCCCCAATCTGGAAGAGCATTTCAAGGCAGCTATTCTGCTTTTTACGGACTCCACTGCCGACGAACTGCTGTCGAAAATCCACGGCCAGGGCGCGAAGAAGAGTGCTGAGATGGGCGCGCTACTGAGCAGCCAGTACACCGGCACGTTCCGCAACTTCACCGACAGTTTTGAGACGCGACTAGTGCAGGATTTACTTTCCCCGAGCCGGCACGAGGGGTTTTTCTTCATGGGCGTAAGCGGCGGCCCGCTGGGAACCTTCGATGTCAGTTACGATCCCACGGCCGCGGCGCAGATTTCCGTGGGACAGATGACTTATGACACCGCGCGCACCTACAAAATTTGGACCAGCTTCGCCTCGCGGCCGGTGAGAAATTCCACCAAAGAACGCGAGCAGCCCTTTGTGCTGGACAACTACCGCATTGAAGCGACGATTGCGCCGGATTTGATGGTCAAGGTGATCACGCGCGCCACCCTGCTTCCCAAGCAGCCCATGCGGCGTGCGGTAGCTCTGATCGTTTCTCCCCAGATGAGGATTACCTCCGCCAAAATCGACGGTGAACCGGTGGAATTTTTCGCCCCGGAATCGATCCGGTCAAATTTGCTGCTCAACCGTGAAAATCAGGCTGTTTTACTGGTTCCGGCGGCGCCGCTGGATGCTTCGCGGCCGCATGAGATTGAAGTGCACCATGAAGGCCAGGTGATTTCCAAGGCGGGCGACAAAGTCTACTTTGTAAATTCCAGAGGCACCTGGTACCCGCAAGCGGGACCGGATTTTGCGCGCTACGATTTGACCTTCCGCTATCCCAAGAACCTGGTTCTGGTGGCAACCGGAGAATTGGTGGAAGAACATGTTGACGGTGAATGGCGCGTCTCCCATAGAAAATCGGCCAGTCCGATTCGCTTCGCCGGCTTCAATTTGGGAGATTTTGAGCGCACCAAGGTGACGCAGGGGCCGTTTCAGATTGAAGTATACGCCAACCGCCGTCTGGAGGCCGCGCTGGAGCGCAAGGCGCTTGACAACGAGGATCACCCATTTGACCGGCGGCGGCCGATTATTCCGCCTCCCTTGACCACTGGTCCCGGTTCGCCTGCGCCGCCCGATCCCGCCAGCCACATGACCAACGTCGGCAGACACGTCGCCGCGGCGCTGGAGTTCATGACCGCGGCGTTCGGACCTCCGCCGATTCTGCATCTGACGGTTGCCCCGATTCCAGGCACTTTCGGCCAGGGATTTCCCGGCCTGATCTATCTGTCCACGCTCGCCTATATTGATGCCTCCGATCGCCCCGCCGACCTGCGCGCCGACTACGACAACACATATTTTGGCGATCTTCTCGATGCGCACGAGGTGGGTCACCAGTGGTGGGGAAATCTGGTTCTGCCCGCGGGTTATCAGGACGACTGGCTGATGGAGTCGCTGGCGAACTACTCGGCGCTGATGTTGTTGGAAAAGAAAAAAGGCCCAAGAGCGCTCGATACCGTCCTGGCCGACTACAAAAAGCACTTGCTGGCCAAAGACCCGCGGGGCAATTCGTTCGACTCCATCGGCCCAATTACCTGGGGTTACCGGCTGCAATCCAGCGGGTCTATGGAAGCATGGCGCCGCATCACCTACGAGAAGGGAGCGTGGATCATCCACATGCTCCGCCGCCAGATGGGAGACGCGCAATTTTCAGCCTTTCTGCGGCAGCTTTCGAAGCGCTATCAATTCCATACGTTGACTACGGATCAGTTTCGCGCCATGGCGGAACAATTCGCGCCCAAAAAAACCGATCTCAAGAGTTTCTTCGATACCTGGGTCTACGGAACGGGCATTCCTTCCGTGAAACTGGAGTACGAGGTCGATGGATTGAAGGTAACCGGGACGCTTGAGGACAGCGGCGTGCCCGAGGACTTTGCGGCGTCGGTTCCCGTGGAAGTGCAATCCGGGCGGCAAAAGTCCGTATACTGGTTGACGGCGGGCAGTGAGCCCGTGCCGTTTTCGATAGGCCTGAAGCAGCCCGCGACCAAAGTCACGCTGCTCACGGCTGACTGTCTGATTACCCGTAAATGACCGACGCTCGGCAAATTTTCCTGCAACTGGATCCCGGCGCTCGCGAGCAACTGTGGCGGCACGTCGCGCAGGCGATCGAGCGTTACGCGCATCAGGTAGCGAGCCTGCCCGTGGCGCCAGAGCTATCTCCGGAGAAAATCCGCGCTCTCCTGGCTTCCTGCACTTTCAGTCAAGCCATGCATCCCTTTGCGGCCATCGACTTTGTGGCGCGCGGCTTGACCGAGTTTCAAGTGCACACCGCGCACCCGCGGTATTTTGGTTTATTCAATCCCGCGCCGGCGACCATGGGTATCGCCGCCGATACGCTGGTGGCGGCCTTCAATCCGCAGATGGCAGCCTGGAGCCACAGTCCCTTTGCCGCCGAGGTGGAAGCCCACCTGGTGCGTGCTTTTGGAAGTTTGTTCGGCTATCCGGACAGCGACGGCACATTTTGTTCGGGAGGCGCCGAGGCCAACCATACCGCCCTGCTCACGGCACTGACGCGCGCGTTCCCTTCCTATTGCGACGAAGGCGCGCGCACTCTCGCGAGGCAACCGGTATTTTACGTTTCGCCGGAGAGCCACCATTCTTTCCTCAAAGCCGCCCGGATCACGGGCATCGGTTCCGCCGCCATGCGGACGGTTCCAGCGGACCATCGACTCAAAATGCAAGGGCCTGCGCTACGGGACATGATCCGGGAAGACCGCGCACAGGGGTTGGCTCCATTTTTGGTGGTCGCGACCGCCGGCACCACCAATGCCGGCGCAATCGACCCGTTGCCTGAACTGGGCGCGATCGCCGCGGAAGAGCAGCTCTGGTATCACGTGGACGCAGCCTGGGGCGGAGCGGCAGCCCTCGTTCCCGAATTACGTCATTTGTTGGACGGCATCCATCTCGCCGATTCCATCACCTTCGACGCTCACAAGTGGCTGAGCGTGCCCATGGGCGCGGGCCTGTATCTCACGCGCCATCGAGATATTCTGGGAAGCACGTTTCGCACGCACAACAATCCCTATATGCCCCACGACGCGGCGGGTCTCGAGATCGTGGACCCCTACCAGCACAGCATGCAATGGTCGCGCCGTTTTATCGGCCTGAAAGTGTTTCTCTCGCTGCTCACGGCAGGCTGGGATGGCTATGCCGAAGCAATCCGCCACCAGACTGCGATGGGCGTACTCCTGCGTGACGAGTTGCGCGCTTCCGGTTGGAAGATTGAAAACGAGACGGAGCTGCCGGTGGTCTGTTTCTCAGCACAGACCAAGGACGAGCAAAGTGACGCCCAAAATATCGTCCGGCAGATTGTCGAGTCCGGACAAGCCTGGATCTCGACCACCGTAATTGCCGGCCGCACCGTTCTCCGCGCCTGCATCACTCATTACGGAACGCAGCCCGCGGACGTAAGGGCGCTGGTTTCCGAATTAAATCGGGTATTGAGCGGCGTCTTGAATGGAGTTGTGGTTCCGGCCTAAGCATGCCCATCGCCACCAAGAGACGGAACATCGAAAAAACGGCCGCGCCGATCATAGAAGCCGAGCCGTCGCCCGCCCTTCTGGAGGAAGAAGAGGCGCCCAAACCGAAAGTGACGGCGCTGATTTTCTCCTATGACAACGCGCCCGGTCTGCGGCGATGCCTGGCGGCGATCGAAAACTCTAACGACCGCGAACTCGTGGAAATCCTAGTGGTCGATTGCGGCTCTCACGACGAGAGCCCCGGAATGGACAGCGAGTTCCCTAATATCACCATGCTGCGTTTGCCGCGCTACTTTGGCCGCACCAAGGCGTTGAACATCGGCACGCGCACCGCGACCACGGAGAACCTGTTCTTTCTTACGCCGGAAGTGGAGCCCATGCCGACCACCATTCCCAGCCTGCTGGCCTGGCTGGACCAGCACGCCGATATCATGGCGGTAGCGCCCTTGCTCTTGAACACCGAGGGCAAACCGGTAGAGCAGTTTTTCGACCTGCCTCATCCGAGAACGGGCGACGCGCTCAAACCGGCGATTGTGGACAAAATGGCCGAGAGCGCCAGCGTGGAGTTCGCCTCCTTTCAGGCCCTGCTGGTGCGTAAGTATTTTATCCGCGGAATCAATTTCTTGGATGAACGCTACGGCGATTTCGGCGCCGATGCGGAACTCGGCTGGCAAATCCGGCGAGCCGCGCGCAAGCTGGTCGTCCTGCCCAGGGTAACCGCTCTGTTCACGCCCACGCAGCCGGCCTATTCGGCTTCCGCCAAGAACACTCTCGAAGCGGACCGCATTCACGGACTGGCGACGTTCTTCGGCAAGCACTACGGCTTTATCACCGGGCTCCTGTTCCGCATGAAATGCATTTTCAAGGCGGCATTTACCGGTAAGTTTGGTTTGGCTGGCGCGCTGTTGTCCGGAACCAAGATAGACGGCTCGCAGTCAGTGATTCTGTAAGTGCGCGGGACTCACCGGGGGCTTTTCTTCAGCCCCATCCGATGTTATAGTGTTCACGCACGAACATTATCTCTCGAGGTCCATCATGGGCTTGTCTTACTTGCGAGCGGCTTTGCTGATACTGCCGATCGCCGCGGTCATGCCCGGCCAGGTTGTGGTCAACGGCGATTTTGAGGACGTCGATATCTCACCGAATTTCTTCACATACGACACCACGCAACTGCCTGGCTGGACACACGGCGGCTCCCAGGGTGACGGAATACTGGCGCACGTGGGTTACTCCGATTCGGAGGGCAAGAACACATCCGCCGGGCATGGCAGTCAGTTCGCGATGCTTGGCGGCGGCTTTAACAATTCGTCTACCGCGACCCTAACTACCACGGTGACTCAGTTGACGCCTGGCGCCACATACGCGCTCACTTTTTTGATCTCGAATGAAGGCGAAGCGGGTAGCCAGAGTATCTCAGTAAGTTTCCCCAGCGGATCTTCAACTGCCGCCAAAACGTTCACCACGATGGCGCCCTTCGCGGGACTCTATTGGACCACTTGGGAACCGCAAGCGATGCAGTTTGTCGCCACGGCATCCACGGCGACGCTCCAATTCGCGGTCTTCAACCAGCAATACGACATCGGTCTGGACTACGTGCAAGTCAAGCCGATGAGCACCACACCTGTGTTACAAACATCTCCGGCGAGCTTATCGTTTACCGCTCTCAGCGGCGGCGACGCGCCGCCTCCGCAAACCATCACGGTTTTCGCCGCCAACAGCAGCGCGGTAGCCCAATACGGGATCGTTATCGACAGTGGCGCGGCCAACCCAACCGCACCGGCTTGGCTGACGGTCACTCCGCTTTCGGGAAATACACCCGGACGTCTGGTAGTAACGGTGAACCAAAACGGGTTGTCGCCAGGCTCTTACATGGCGCGCATTGGGGTAACGGTTCCCACCGATATGACGCAAGCTCCCATCGAAATTGCCGTGAGCCTCGTAGTGAGTACTGCTTCGGCCATGTTGGAGGCGGTCCCGAGCTATCTGAGCTATGCCGCTCATTCGCAATCGCCGGGCGTGATCGATCAGGTTCTGGTGGTCCGCAACAGCGGAGGCGGAGGCGCCATCCCGTTCTCGGCGGCGGTGGTGTCGTCGAGCACCTGGCTGAGCGTGGTTACCGCTTCCGGACAGACCGCCACCAATACGGCGGTCTTCGTTCAAGTGCAAGTGAACACGCAAGGACTGGCGGTGGGCGGTTACCGGGGTTTGCTTCGTTTGGCCGCGTCCAGCAACACGCTTGATATCCCGGTCGAACTGTTCGTCGCCGATCACGGACCGATTCTCGCTCTCAGCGTTTCCGGAGTCCGGTTCCAATCCCGCCAGAACAGCGGAACCTCCATCGTGCAAACGGTCAATGTAATGAATCTCGGCGATTCCGGCACGACTGTCAATTGGACAGCTTCCGTATCGGGAGGAACGCCGATCGTGAATTTGGGAGCTACCGGAGGCTCGGCCACGCTCACCAACCCGGGCAGCTTGCCGCTGACGCTGGCGTCGAGCGCCACAACCCTTGCGGTCGGTGGATACTACGCGCTCATCAAAGTCTCCGATCCCAGTTCGCTGAACTCACCGCAGTATGTCGTAGCGGTGCTTGACCAGGCGGACGCAGCTTCACCGGCGAACCCGGATCCGGCGCCGCAAGGGCTGCTATTCACCGGTTCCGCACCGGCTTCCCAGACGATTAGCGTCAACGTGGACAGCGCCGCGCCGGTGGCCTTCCAGGCTTCCGCTTCCACGGCCGGAGGCGGCACGTGGCTCTCGGTAACGCCCTCAACCGGCATGACCTCGGCCAGCGCGCCGGCGCAACTAACCACCGCGGTGAACTTGACTGGGCTCGCGGCGGGAGTCTATACCGGAGGCATCGATATCGCGCTTGCCAATTCTTTGCGGACAGTCAACGTAACTTTGATCGTGCGCCCATCCGGCGTAGCGGTTTCGACCGCGCCCCGGCCTGAGGCCACGGCGCCATGCGTCGCTTCCCGGCTGGTTCTCACCTCCACCGGTCTCGTCAACAATTTCGCCGTGCCCGCCGGGTGGCCGGCGACGTTTGTGGTGAAATTGAATGACGATTGCGGCACTCCGGTTACCGATGCTACGGTCATCGCCAGCTTTTCCAGCGGCGATCCCGCTCTTTCGTTGCGCAGCGACCAGCAGACCGGCCAATATTCAGCGACCTGGCAGCCGGTGTACCCCTCCGCGCAAGCAACCATCATCGTGCGCGCATCCGAAAGCGGGTTTCAGCCTGCAGTGGCGCAGTTGACGGGCGCGGTTGCGGCCAACAATCT
>DATFZA010000711.1:0-3372 GCA_035314765.1 Bryobacteraceae bacterium | reverse complement strand
CGTAGTTACGATGATCATCTGGATGAACCGCGTTGCGCGGCATTTGAAAAAAGATATTGAGCAAAAGGTGGAGGCTTATGCCGCCCGCGCCGGCCAAGCTGCGGGTTGGGGCATTTTTCTCTTCGTATTCCTGATGGTGGTGCGCGAAGGCGCGGAACTGGCCTTGATTTTGCGTGCGGTAGAGCTTTCGAGCGAGGGGCTGCAAACCTGGATTGGCACTCTTGCAGGCATTGGTGCGGCTGTGGCGGTGGGGCTGTTCTTCTTTAAGGGCACTTTACGCGTGCCGCTACACAGATTCTTTGCGGTGACCAGCGTGATCCTGATGCTGGTGGCGTTTCAGCTGGCTCTGACCGGGGTGCACGAACTGAGCGAATCGCGCTGGATACCGTCAGGCAAGCAGGAGATGGCGGTCATCGGGCCGATTGTGAACAATGAGTTTTTCTTTTTTGTGTTTATATTCGGCGCGGCGGCGCTGCTGGTTTTCCGCGAGTGGCAGACGGCCAGGCACAATCAAGCCGCCAAAGTGGCAGCCAACGATGCGGAAAAACGGCTGATCGAAGCACAAAACCGGCGGCAGCGCCGTTGGATGGCCGCGGCGGCGGTGGCTTCGCTGGCGGTGATTCTGGTGCTGACCGCGGACTTTATCTATGCGCGGGCTAATTCCGCGCCCCCTTCGGCACGCGTGGTGATGGCTTCCGGCAACGAGATTCGCGTGCCGCTCAGTGAAGTGCAGGATGGCAATCTTCACCTTTACACCGCGACCGTCGCCGGGCAATCGCTGCGCTTCATGATTATTAAGAAGCCGAGTGGGTGGGGCACGGCGCTGGACGCTTGCCGCATCTGTGGTGCCGAAGGCTACCGACAGGATGGGCAGAACGTGATTTGCCGGCACTGCGGGTCGGCGATTTATGTGCCGACGATTGGCGAGGCTGGCGGCTGCAATCCTATCGGCGTGCCCGCTCATGTGGATGTGGATGGCGCGGAGCTGGTGCTGGACACTTCGTCGCTAACGCAAGCCGCCAAAGAGATTCCAAAGTAACTTAAAATGTTCCTCCGTCTAGTCGCCGATTCGTTTACGCGCCGCCCGCGCCGCAAATTGCTCACGGGCGCGGCGCTGGCTCTGGGCATGGCGGTGGCTACCGCCGCTCTGAGCGTGGCGCTGGATGTTGGCGACCGCCTGGCACAAGAATTCCGCAGCCTGGGCGCAAATCTGGTGGTGACGCCGCAAGCGGATTCGTTGCCGCTGGAGATCGGCGGAGTGGATTACCGGCCTGCCAATTCCGGCGCGTACCTTCCCGAATCCGATCTTCCGAAACTAAAATCCATCTTCTGGCATAACAACATCATCGCCTTTGCGCCGACTCTGAATGTTCCCATCGGGCTTTCCAGCGGTATTCCCCTCGCCGTAAAAGAGCCACCAAGCATCCGAGCGTACCGCACATTGATTGGCACGTGGTCATCGCAAAGCGTGGCGCTTCCTGATGGCGGCGCGTTTAGCACGGGCATTGGCAAAACCAATCCTTGGTGGCGCGTGGAGGGGGAGTGGTTCAAGGACGACGCGAAAGAATGCCTGGTGGGGCGGAATCTTGCCGCGAAGCTGCGTTCCCCCGTGGGGTCAAATATCAAAATTGGCGACACGCTTTTTGTCTATGCGGATTCCTCCGTCGACCCGTATTCTGGCGCGCATCCCATGGCGCTCCGGATCACTGGTTTCCTGAACACCGATGGTCCCGAGAATGATGCGGTCGTCGCGCCTTTGTTCATCGCGCAGCAACTTGCGCGAAAGCCAGGCGAGTACCGCAAGCTGTACGTTTCCGCGCTGACCAAGCCGGAAGATAATTTTGCGCGCCGCGATCCCAAATCAATGAACACTGAGGAATTCGAGCGCTGGTCCTGCACCCCGTACGTTTCGTCGATCGCGTATTCCATAGAGGAAACGCTGCCCGGCAGCGATGTGCGTGTCATTCGCCGCGTCGCCGAAAGCGAAGGCAATATCCTCACGCACGTCGGTACGCTGCTTTGGCTGGTAACGTTTGCCGCACTGCTGGCAGCGGCGCTGGCTGTGGGCGCATCGAGCGCCGCGAGCGTCATCGAACGGCGGTCCGAGATTGCCTTGATGAAAGCGCTGGGCGCTGGCGGCGGCTCCGTTGGATTTCTGCTGGCCGCAGAACAATTGTTGCTGGCCGTGGTGGGCGGGGGTATCGGCTATGCGCTGGGCATTATTTTGGCGCGTGTCGTGGGCGAGAAAATTTTCGGCGCCGCCCCCGAACCTTCGCTGCTGGTATTTGTCATCATCCTCGGCCTGGCAGCTGGCGTAACGATGCTGGGCAGCGCGATTCCACTTCGGCGGGCTGCGCATTTTCAGCCAGCGCCAATTCTGCGAGGCGAATAGCCATGTCCAATGCCTCGCCCTCCCCGGTTCAGAATCGCACGATGTTCTGGCGCATCGTCCGCCGCTTAATCACAGCCAACCGCGGCCGCCTCTTCGTAATTTTGCTCGCCCTCGCCGCTGGCGCCGCCATCACCGCCGCTCTGCTCAATCTACAAATCGACGCCAGACGCCGGCTCACCACCGAGTTCCGAGCCTTCGGGGCCAACGCAATCATTACCTCGCGCGATTCAGAAGGCATCCCAGGCAACTCCAAGACGTTCGCGGAAACTGCATTTGAACGCGTCCCGTCGGAAAATCAGGGTGCGCGAGTCACGAAGGGCGCGTTTCTCTACTCCGTTGCCGATACCGCGCTGGACCGCGAGGGGAAAAGACTCGGCAGCACGCGCGCGGTTGTGCTGACCGGATATCGCTGGGAGGGCGAGGGAATGGACAGCCTTGCGCCGTCGCGACAAATCGAAGGCCAGAACACGGTAATTCTTGACGCCAGAACCTGCGAAGTTGGACAACAGGTGGCCGCGGCGTTCCATCTCCACGTCGGCGACGCATTGGAATTCACGGTGGGAGGCAACCAGGATAGCTGTGTTGTTTCGGAGGTCAAAAGCTTCGGCGGCCCGGAGGACGGCCAAGTTTTCTTGTCGCTCGAGGACATGCAGCGGCTCGCGAACCTCCCCGGCCAGATCAGTCTGATTCAGGTCAACGTCCCCGGAACGCCTCGGTCGATCGATCGCTACATTGCCGACGTAGCAAAAGAAGTTCCGGGTGTGTCCGTCCACCCCGTTCGGGAATTCGCTGATGCCCAAGCTAAAATCTACGACCGGGTCAGCGGGCTGCTTACGGCTACTGTGGTGCTGGTGCTGATTCTTACGGCGCTTTGCGTGATGGCGGCGATGACCAACGTGGCCATGGAGCGGCGCAATGACGTGGGCTTGATGAAGGCGATTGGCGGGGCTACGCGGCGGGTGTTGCGCTTGTTTTTGACG
>DATFZA010000710.1:0-12077 GCA_035314765.1 Bryobacteraceae bacterium | reverse complement strand
GTTCACGACGTTACCGGCCCAGCAAGCCACAACTCGGCAAGTACTGGAATGCTATCGCCTCCGCTGGCAGATTGAACTGACCTTTAAGCGCCTGAAATCGATTGTGCAGTTAGGCCATGTCCCGAAACACGATGATCAGAGCAGCCGAGCCTGGTTGTACGGGAAGCTGTTCGTAGCGCTGTTGAGCCAGAAACTAACGCGGGTGGGAAGCGCTATTTCCCCCTGGGGCTACCTCTTGCCGGAAGAAACCACCGATACGCAGCCGGTGGCGTGAGTTCCAGTTCGCCTTCCGTCGGGTGCTCGACGCCATCGCACCGAAAGTGGAGTTGGATATGGTGCTGGCCCGCTGGAATCAGATTGCGGCAGCGTTGGGCGAACGGAACCGGAAGCGAAAACCACAACTGTAAACCGAAGGGAGACCAGCCGCAATGAGGACGATGCGCACCCTGCAATCCATCGCTGTCGAATCGACCATGCTGTCCGCTGTCCAGTACGACGCCCGCCGCGCACTGCTTCAACTGGAGTTCCGCGACAGAAGCATTTATCAATATGCCGACGTTCCCGCCGAGGTGTATGAGGCGTTATTGGGGGCACCTTCCCTGGGCCTGTACTTCAATCGCGCCATTCGTGGACGGTTCCGCTACGCATTGGTGTCCACCCTCGATTGTACCTGAACATAGATCCTTATCTTAGCGCTTATGGGGTTATTTGCCTGGCTATTAACCTGCGGCCGATTATTAATCGTCCCCTGGGCGGGTTACAAATCGCCGCCGGTTATTTAACCTGCCGCCGAACCCGGGTAGAGGCGCTCTCCGTCGCTCGTGATGCTAACGGGAAAATCTCACAACGATGGAAAAGTCACCGAGATCGTGGAATGTGCCCGCGGGCAGTTTGACTACGTGATCGGCGGCTGCGAGGGCTGGTCGATCTCGATTTAGCGAGCGTAGCAGCGTGATTTGGCCCCCGCCTCTGCGCGCCACGCTTAGAACTGTGTACGCAACTGCAAAATTGGCCTTGCCCCGAGGTTCCCGCCAGGGTGTAAGCGCCGGGGAACCCACTATGGTAGACTTGGGCACTCCCAACTTTTTGTGGAACACGCGGCGTGAGCTGTTTCCGGTATTTGATCGGGTGTACGCGCCGCAGTCTTTGCGCCTCTAGGGCCTCCAGCGCTTTTCTGCCGGGTCCAAATGTAACCAGTGGTTAGAAAACGAGGAACGAAGTGACACGGCTAAGCATTTGCACCCATACCGAGGAATTCGGTGCCCGCTCCGCTAACACCTGGTGGCGGAGCGTGGAACGTCGAGTGGGTGGATGCCATCGCTTTGGGCCAGCGTCACCCGGACTGCCTTCAGCCGCCGCAGGCCGGTTGGTATCCCCATGGCGGTGTTCCATGGCCGTGCTGATTGCATTTTCTGTGTCCGGTCACGCGGCGGTTCAGACATATTCCAGCCGCGCTACTTGGAGCGCCGCGACGACGGCAGTGGCAAATGTAAGCTTCGAGGGAATTGTTGCGCCGAATGGGAGCCAGTACATACCCTCGCCCCCCGGGTTTTCGACGTCCGGGAACGGTCCCAACTGCAGCGCCACGGTTCCCTGTCCGGTCAACTTCGACCTCATCAACCACTCGGGTAGTTTATTCATAATCGGCGATGGTTACTACTATCCGGCCACAGCAGTGATCTCCGCGCAAGGGGAAAGTGGATCTAACCCGCAAACACTTCAAGTGTCGTTCTCCCCCGCCAGCACGGCCGTGGGCATCGACTACGGCCAGATCAATGTGGAGGCTACTTTCACCTTCACCCTATCTACTGGAGAGGTATTTCAAACAACCGCACCTCCGGGGCTCGAATTCTTCGGAGTTACGACCGACACGCCGATTACCGGGGTCAGCATAACCATGCTGCCATCCGGCTATGCGCTGAATGTCTCGCTATTTTCCTTTGGTTCGGCAGCCAGCGTGAGCGCTCCGTATATCGGCGGCGTTCAGAACAACAGTCAGGCGGCTGCGAATTTATCGCCCGGCGTCCTCGCGTTCGCGTACGGCAGCTATCTTGGCGATGCTGAGGAACTCGGACCGGTTACCAATCCAGAGGTGTTCGTCGATGGCGTACCCGCGGCGATCGAGCACGTTTTTGTGCAGAGCGGCGGTGGTTCACAAATACAATTCCAGATTCCATCCCAGACAGCGGTGGGCGGGGCGAGCGTTGTGGTTTCGAACGATGGCCTGACTTCCAATACGTATTCAGTATTCTTGTACGCCTATTCCCCGTCCATCGATACGAATGGCGGAGTTGGCTTTCACTCGGATGGCACTCTGGTTACCGAGGCGAGCCCGGCCGCGCCGGGCGAACCGATCGACGTGTTTGTGGACGGATTGGGCGCCGTTCGTCCCCCTCCCCCGCCCTCCCTCTCGATAGACGGCATTGCGGTGACGTCCACGCTGACCAACATTGTCTATCAAGGGGGCACGACCGGATACGATTTGAGCTTTATCGTTCCTTCGCTTCCGTCGGGCGATTATCCGATGATTCTTAGCATTGCCGGAACAAGCAGCCCGGCAGCCACGTTTCCCATCCTGGCCAGTCTGGCTCCGCTAGCCATCACAACTCCCTCCCTTGCGAACGGGACAGTTGGTTCCGTCTATTCGCAGACGGTCGGTGCGACGGGAGGCCAGGCACCGTACTCCTGGTCGGCGACCGGTCTTCCCAGCGGCCTGACGATTCAAGTCAGCAGCGGCGCTATTTCCGGCACGCCCGCCAGCGCTGGCACTTACTCGATTCAAGTAACGGTCACCGACAGCCTGCATAGCAGCGCCAACAAGACGTATTCTGTCACCATTTCGCCCGCGCAAGCGCCGTTGCAAGTTTCACCAGGTACTTTGACATTTGCCGCCAGTTCACCCGGCGACTCTCCCGCATCCCAGATCGTGACGGTCACTTCCAGCGGTACCACCGCAGTGAGGTTCACTGTGAGCTTAGACGGGGGTCAGCCTAATACCGCGCCTCCGTCCTGGCTGGCGGTAACGCCATTGGCCGGAACCACGCCGGGCGTGCTGACCGTAAGCGTGAATCCCAGCAGCTTGAGCGCAGGCTCTTTCAGCGGCAGAATTCTCGTCCTGGAGAGCGGCGCCTCGGCTCCCATCGCGATTTCCGTAAGTCTGACCGTCGGCGCCGCTGGCCCCAAACTTACCGTGTCTCCCGCGAGTCTGAACTACGCGGCGCATCTGGCTAGCCCCGGTTTTCTGGATCAGACGATCGCAGTTAGCAACGCGGGTTCCGGTACAATAACTTTCTCGGCTTACGCCCCGATTCCGATTCCCTGGCTCGACAGTATCACGCCAGGCAACGGCCAAGCCTCGCCCGGGAATCCCGTGTTCATCCGCATTCGGGTCAATACCAACGGATTGACTGTGGGCGGTTACAAGGGGACCATTCAAGTGGCGACCCAGGGCATGGCGATCAATATTCCCGTCTCGCTCTTCGTCTCCCCCAGCGGAGCGATTCTCGGCGTGGACCAAACCGGACTGCGTTTCGATGCCCGGCAAGGGCAGGGATTGGGATCGGTGAAGACCGTCCAAGTGCTCAATGCGGGCGATTCGGGGTCGGTAAACTTCACTGCCAAGATTAGCAATGGCGCAAACTGGCTGACCATTTCACCCGCCAGCGGCTCGGCCACAATCGCTCAACCGGGACCGATCCAACTGTCGATAAACAGCAATGCGCAAAGTCTGCCGCCAGGGGGCTACTTCGCTATCGTCCAAGTTACGGATACCAGTGCGGCTAGTTCTTCCCAGTTCATAGTGGTTGTGCTGAACGTCAGCGATGACAACCAAGTGGTTACACCCGACCTGTCTCCTGGAGGTCTCGTCTTCGCCAAGGCGGGAACGCAAACCGTGACCATGGGAGTCAGCAGTTCGTCGGCGGTAAGCTACACGGCTTCGGCGACTACGAACGACGGTGGGACTTGGCTGAGTGTTTCGCCGGCCAGCGGTTCCGCTTCCAGTTCCAGCTCGGCGAAACTCAGTGTCGCCACCAGCCTGACCGGGCTCATGGCGGGAGTATACCGAGGGCTGGTCAATATCGCGATCGGCTCACAGGTGCGCAGCGTCAACGTCACTCTGATCGTTCCACCAGGGACCGGCGCGGCGGCCGCGGGGCAATTCGCCGAGACAACCTCATCCTCCTGTTCGGCCAGCTCGCTAGTCTTGACGCTAGTCGAACCGGCGACGAACTTCAACGTGCCTGGCGGCTTCCCGGATTCACTGTCCATCGCCATGAACGATAACTGTGGCAACCCATTATCTAAGGATTCAGTGTCGGCGGACTTTTCCAATGGCGACCGGTCTCTGAGCCTCCATTACAGTACGGCCGGCTATTTTAACGCCAGTTGGACGCCGCACAATCCAACTACTGGGATGACCATTACCGCTCACGGCTCGTCGGGGACGCTGCAGTCTGCCATCAAAATCAGCGGGGGAGTGATGCCGAACGCGGTCCCGGTCCCGGCTTTTACCGCGGCTGGCGTGGTGAACAATTACTATCCCGATTCGGTCTTATCCCCCGGCCTGATCGCCCAGGTATATGGATCGGAATTAGCGAGCGGCGTCGGTCAATCCAGCGCTTTGCCGCTCCCGCTCGGGATTCAAGGAACCTCGGTCCAGATCGGTCCCTACGCAGCGCCGCTTTATTACGTCAGTAGCGGGCAGGTCAACATCGAAATACCTTCGGAACTGCCTCCGGGCCAATATCCCATATTGGTTACGCTCAACAACGCAACGGCGCTCGACACCATTAATATCAATGGGTGGCAGGCGGGAGTTGCGGCCAACACCGATGCCAGCGTCGTCGCGCAGCATGCCGATGGTTCGTACGTCACTTCCAGCCATCCGGCCAAAGCAGGCGAAGTGATCGTCATCTATCTGGCGGGCTTGGGGGCAACCAATCCCGCAGTACCCTCCGGTCAAGCGGCGCCCAGCTCGGAGCCGCTGGCTCGGGTAGTGAACACGGCTACCGTAACGGTGGACAGCCAGAATGCGCCGGTCCAATTCGCCGGTTTAGCGCCTGGATTCGTTGGTCTTTACCAGATCGATCTGCAGGTTCCGGCGAACGCGCGCTCGGGTAGTTTGCCTCTGGTGGTTTCGCAGAGCGGCGTGATGGGAAACACCACGAACTTGTTCGTGGGACAGTGACCCGACTAGAACTCCAAACGCAGCAGCAATTGTATCTGCCGGGCGGTCTCGTTCAACGGCGTCAGCGCCGGGAAGCCGCTCTGTAACCCTTGTCTGCCATAAACGGCGACGCCGAATGGAGGGATGTTGAGGTTGAGATACGGATACGGCTGGTTCAGGTTGGCGTGGTTCAGGAAGTTGAAGGCGTCGGCGCGCAACACCAGCCGCCCCGCCTCACCCAGATACTTTATGCCGAAACTCCGCGAGAGCGACAGATCGATGTTGTAAAGACCGGGGCCTCTGAGCGCGTTGCGGCCCTCATTGCCACCGTTGGGGTTATCCTGAAAGGCTGCGGGATTCAGCAACTGGAAGCCGCCAGCAACCGGAATTGGTTTCGAGAGATAAATGTTGTTCGGCTCGACAATATCCACACGCGGATTGTACGGCTCGCCGCCGCTGGAGGGCGTGCCGCTGCTGCCAGTCACCGTGAAGGGAAAGCCCGAACGGAACGCGGCCAATCCAGCCACACCCCAGTTCCGGAAAATGGGCGCGAAGCGAGTATCGCGCAGAACCGGGGGCAAATTCCAGTAAGAGAAGATCACCAGATTCTGCCGCTGATCGTAGTCGGAATTACCCCGGTCGCCGTTGGCATCGAACTCGTGCTCGAAGGTAGCGATGCCGCTGGTTGACCCGCCCTGATTCGAGTTGCTGGTGAAGTTGAGATCGAAGAACTGGCCTGCGATCGGGTCGCTTTGATTGTCAATCCAATGGCTCCAGGTGTAGGAGCCTTGTATGACGCCGCGCTCCGACCGGTAGCGTACCACGGCGGTCATCGCGTTGTAGTCCGAATACCCTTGATTGGCCAGATAGTTGATATCCACGCCATTCAGGTTGGACGTCACGCGGCCATCGGGGCCATTCGCGACCGTGCCCTGGCGGTTGATGATGTCGGTGGTCAGCAGGTTACGGCCATAGGTGCCGAGCGCGTTGACCTCTACCGAGAGAGAACTGCCGAAGCGGCGCTGGATTCCGGCGAAATAGCTGGAAACGCGGCCGTTCTTCAGGTTGGGATTGATCAGCGTGAGGTCGGGAAAATCAGGCGGCTCGGCAGTGGTGCTAACGGTCGAAAATATCGTCGAGACTGGCTGCAAATAATTAATAGGCTTGTTGACGCTGTTCACGTCGACGAACGGCAGAACGACCGAGTTGTTGCGCACGTTTTCCCAGAGATTGTCGAATGGACGGTCGTAAAATGTCCCGAAAGCGCCTCGCAGTATAGTCGTTCCCGTGCCAAACAGATCGTAAGACGCGCCCACACGAACCGCGATATTACCAGTGTCGGTGTTAAACAGTTGCTGGTTGCCGCTGGTTACCGGCTGAAAATGCAGGCCCGCCAGTTGCTCGATCTCCGTCTGGCCGGGCCCGAGCCTGGCGAGCAAGTCCTTTACCGGTCCGACGTTGGAGGGAGCGCCGAAGAACTCGTAACGCAGCCCGTAATTCAGCGTCAGGCGGCGCGTGAGTTTGAAAGTGTCCTGAGCAAAAAGAAAGAACTGGTGGTAACGGTAGTCGCGGTTATAGTTCGGGGTGACGGTTTGCGCGGGAAATACGGCGTTATCCAGGCCAGGCCGGAATTGATAGGGAGCATCGCTCGCAAAACTGTTGAGGCCGAGAAGTGCATTAAACTCGTACTCTGGCGTGGCGCCGGCCGTGAGATATCCGCTGATATTGCGGATCAGCACGCCGGCGCCGGCGGTCATCAAATGCCGGCCATGGGTCCAAATCAAGTTGTCCAGGAGTTCGGTCGTTTTGCTGAGATTCTTGTAGCTGTAGAAACCCAGGCTGCCAGGTAAAGAGACGTTTGGCACTTGGCCGGGGTTCATCACTGAACTGATGGGCGCCGGTACCAGCAGTGTCGGAACTTCCGGATGCGGGCGGTTAAAATGCAGGTCGTCATCGCTATAGCCAATGCGCACTTCGTTGGTGAGATCGGCGCGGAAAGTGTGGATATAGCTGCCGCCCGCTGCCCAGGTATCTTGAATCAACGGGGTGATGAAGTCCGGATACGGATTCCACTGAAAATCGGGCCGCGTCAGGTTGACAAAAATGCCTCGTGCCAGGATCCGGTCGCGGCCGCTGGGAGTGGTATAGTCCAGCCGCTCGATCCCTAGCCCGCGGTCGAGATCATTGGGCGGGCTCAACACCAAATCTGCCACCGGATTGAAGCCGTTTGTGACGGCGGGCGCCGGATACATCGTTAGCAGCTTGCGGGCCACCGGGCTGACGTTGTACGTGTTGACAAATACGGTAGTGGGAAACGCGAAAGCCACCGGGTCCTGAAAGCTGCGGGTGCGCAAGTATTCATAGGCGCTGGAGAAGAACAGCCGGTTCTTGAGAATTGGTCCGCTCACGAAATAGCCGGACTGATCTTCCTTGTCCGGAGTGCGTGGCATGCCCGCCAGGTTCGCCTGAAACCCGTTTGCATCCAGCACGTCGTTCTTGATGTAGAAGTAAGCCAGACCGTGAAACTGGTCCGAGCCCGGCCGGGTAATAGCGTTGGCGACGTAGCCGGCGGTGCGGCCGTATTCAGCCGAGAAATTGTTGGTGGAAACGCGATACTCCTGAATGGCCTCCGGCGCGATCGGCGTCAGCGGGCCGGAGGTCAGGTAGTTGTTGTTTTCCAATCCATCCAGGAGAAAGTTGGAAGCTGTCGGGCGCGTCCCATTGATGGCGAGTCCCAGCCCCCTGCCGGTAGCGGCGTCCGATGTCACGCCAGGCTGCGTCACCAGCATCGAGTAGATATCGCGGCCTTCCAGGGGAAGATTGTCGAGTTCCCCTTTGTCAATCACTTCCGAGACGGTCGATTCCAGCGGCGCGCGCCGGCCTTTTTGCGCGTCGAAGGAACCGGACTTGGTGGTATCCACATCCGGCCCGAAGAACGTAACTATGGTCTTGCTGCCAGGCAGAAAGACGCTGTTATATTGGCCGGCTTCCCAGACATCGCTCAACGGGCGCAGCTTAAAATCGAGTTCCACGCGCGCGGCCACAGTGAGTTCCAGTTGCTGAATCTCCTGGGCCTGATATCCGGTGGCCGTAATCCGGATGGTGTAGAACCCCGGCGAAAGCAGGGGCAGATAATAGTTTCCCGACGCGTCGCTGGGTGCCCCACCGCCCAGGTTGGTGAGACCGCTGGAGAAGACCACGTTCGCATTGGCAATAGGCTGGCCGGTGCTGGAATCGAGCAAACGGCCGGAAATGAGCCCCTGCGTCGTCTGGCCCTGGGATTCGGCTGGGAACAAGACGGCCGCAGTCAACACCACGGCTGTGAGAACTATAGGTACCGGAAAAGAGCGCCGAAGAAACAACATCCTGAAGCAATCTCCGAATGCGGCGTAGTATGGTGCAAGGTTATCATGAAGCCGAAAACACGTTGCCTCAAACCAGAGGCCCGTAAGCCTCTTACGGCATACTGCCGATGAAAGATTAGGGTCGAACTTGTAGTGAACCGGAAACTCAGACACTTCCTCATCTGCGCTCTCTTCGTGATCGTCAGCGCCGCCGCTCCGGAATTGCTCAGTGACATCCGCATTTTCCAAATCCTGAATCTGAAGGCCCTGGACACGCACTTTGTGGTTCGAGGCAAGGTCCCGACATCGGATGTCTTTCTGATCATGGCCGATCAAAAGGCGCTGGACAGCTATTCGGAGTTGCGCATGTTCTGGCACAAGTATTACGCCGAGGCCATCCAGGCGGCGGCCGACGGAGGCGCGAAGGTAATCGGGCTGGACGCTACCTTCGGCATTCCCGTGGACAAATGGGAACCAGGCCTCGATCAATCGATAGCCGCGACCGTGGCTGGCTTAGCCGTGTCAGCTCCGCCGGTCCCGGTCATATGCGCATACGTGGATAGACTAAACAGCAATCGCCAGGCGCAACAGGTCCCGCTGAACCTGCTGGCGGCGGGTTTAGGATTGGCCGCTTTTGCCAATCTCACTACCGATGTCGACGATTTTATCCGCCGCCAGGAACTGATAGAAAAGGCCTCCGCCAACCCCAACGATCCCCCCCGTAGCCGGAGCATGGCCCTGCTCATGGCGGAGAAATTCCTCGGAACTGAAGCGGTTTTCCAGAATGGCAGTCTCCTACTGAACAAAGTCCCCATTCCCCTCGCCAGCGAGCGGGACATAACCATCAACTACGCTGGGCCTCCAGGGACCTTTCCGCGCGCTTCTCTGGTCGATTTCCTCGACGCCGTGCGCCAAGGGAATAAACAGCAGATACGGAACTGGGTCGGAGGCAAGGCGGTGATCGTCGGCGTCGACTTCGTGGACGATTCCTTCAATACCCCATTTTTCAATTTCTTGGGCTCGGCCAAGGAGTGGAGAATGGCGGGCGCGGAGATTCATGCCAATACGCTCGAAACCATTCTGACGAGGGCCTATTTGCTGCCGGTACCAGAAATAATGCGTACCGGATCTCTGCTGGCGGTGGCCGCGGCTACGGCTGCCATCATCACGGAACTCGCGCCGGGGATCGCGGTGGCCGGCATGTTGGTGGAATTGGCTCTCATTCTCATCGGCACCCATTGGCTGTTTCGCCAAGGACGAATTCTGTCTACCTCCGAGCTTCTGCTGACCGTCGTCTTCTGTCTGCTTGCAGCGCTGGTCTACCGGTTCGCCACGGCGGAGAATCGCGGCAATCTGTTCAAGAAGGCAGTGGCTGTCTTTGTGGGCAAGGAGCTGGCCGCGTCGCTCGATACCACCCAGGGATTCGCGCTGAGCGGCAAAACCTTGAACCTTACCATTCTGTTTACGGATATTCGTGGCTTCACCGCATACTCCGAAAGGGTCTGCCAGGAGCAGGGTCCGGAGGTCCTGGTCAAACAGTTGAACGAATACATGGACATGATGGTGTCGATCATCGTCAAGCATCACGGACAGGTGAACAAGTTCATCGGTGATGGCATTCTGGCGATTTTTTCGGACGACGACGAAGGCGCCGTGGCCGGCGACCACGCAGTGCGCTGCGTCCGTTGCGCCAACGAGATGGTGACTGCGCCCAGTTCGTTTTCCACCGGCGCCGGCATTCATAGTGGCGAGGCCGTGGTCGGCAACATCGGGTCTACGGATAAGATGGAGTATACCGTTTTAGGCGATACCGTAAACCTTGCTTCCCGCTTGGAAAGCTTGAACAAGGAGCACCACACCAAGTTGCTGATGTCGGAGACGACGCAGGAACTGCTGCATGGCGAGGTACAAACGACGCATCTGGCGGCGGTGCCGGTGCGCGGCAAGACGGCGCCGATCAATTTGTTTACGGTGTCGACGTTAGTGCCGGCGCCGGAGCCCGCCTCAACGGTGAGCGCATAGGAGCGGATTTGAAGCTTGCGAAAATAGCGATTCTTTTGGCCGCCGCGGCGCTGGCCCCGTCAACGCTGTGGGCGGATGCGCCGAAGGAGGCGCCGGTCGGGCTGGTGCTGAATCCCGGGGGCGGCAAGCTATTGCGCGCCAACACCGAGACGCCGCTGGCTGCCCGGCCAGGCGATCTGCTGTTTTCCGGCGATGGCCTGCGCACCGAGAGCGCGGCAGCCTCGTTCCTGTTCTGTCCGGCGAAGTCGCTGGATACCCTCAGCCCGGGTGGTGAAGTCCGGCTGGATGCCAAAGCACCGAAGGTGAAGACGGGCAAAATTACCGAGGCCCCCGCGCGCGCCTGCACGCTGCCTCCCACGCTGCGCATCGCGCAGGCCAGCGAACAGCATTACGGCGTGAGCATGACGCGTGGCGTGGGCGAGTTTCCGCCGGTTGCCAAAGACAAATTGCCGGCTAACGTCGTCACGGAAATTCAGCCGCTCGAAGCCGCCGCCGCTACCGATGCCAGCGACCCGTCGCCGCATGTCGCTCTGGCAGCGGTCTACGAGCAGAATCAGCTCCCCGCCAACGCGCTGGACGAATACCGCAAGGTGATTGGCGTCTGGCAAGACGCAGAGTGGGTAAAGGGTAAGATTTTCGAACTGGAGCAATCGTTGGCTTCGGCCGCCGCCGCTCAAGCCGCTGCCGCCGGCACCGGCGGTCAAACCTATGCTCTGCTGATCGGCATCTCGAAATACAAAAACCCGCAGCTCAATTTGCAGTTCGCCGACAAAGACGCCATCGATTTCGGCAAGATCGTCCAGACTCCCCGGTTTGGGGGCGTGCCGGCACAGAATGTGATGGTCTTAACCGACGAAAAAGGGACCGCTGGCGCCGTGCGCAACGGCTTCCAGCAGTTCTTGAAAGGAAAAGCGACCAAGGCGGATACGGTACTGATCCTGCTGGCTTCGCACGGCACCGCAGAAGTTCCCGGGACCAAGGATTCTTACGTTTTGACCTACGATTCCGACCCGCAGGATCTAAAGAGCACGGCCATCACCATGTCCGAGATCCACAAGCTGTTCGACGAGCAACTCAAGAACGTCGCGCGCGTGATGATGTTTGTGGATGTCTGCAAGGCGGGCGCGATCGGCACCATCCAGAACACGCCGGTGGAATCCGACGTGGCAGGCCTCGGCCAAAGCCAGGGCACATTGTTCGGCCTGTTGGCCAGCGGTCCCAAGGAATTTTCCGTCGAAGGCCCACAGTTCGGAGGCGGCCACGGCGCATTCAGTTATTACGTGATGAAAGGCCTGATGGGCGCAGCGGACCGCAACAAAGATGGCATCATCACGATTCGGAAATTGATCCGGTATGTGACCGAGAAGGTGGCGGACGATACCGAAGACAAGCAGCATCCCAGGGAGTTCGGCACTTTTGAAAACACCACCAAACTCGCCGATCTGAGCAAGCCGGGCATGGAGCTGGCGCGGTTCCGCAAATTGAACGATCCGGTTTGGGATGAGCCGGTGCTGCTGGCTTCGGCTTCGCCCGAGCCCCAACTG
>DATFZA010000709.1:0-4783 GCA_035314765.1 Bryobacteraceae bacterium | reverse complement strand
ACACCGCTGCGTCCGAACGAAGCCAGCGGCACCAGCGGCATGAAGGCCGCGGCCAACGGCGTACTCAACCTGAGCGTGCCCGACGGCTGGTGGGACGAGGTGTGGAACGATCCGCAGAATTCGCGGCAGATGGGCTGGGCCATCGGCAAGGGCGAAGATTATTCCGATCGGCAATACCAGGACCAGGTGGAAGCCCAGGCGCTCTACGATCTCCTGGAGCGCGATGTCATTCCCACCTTCTACGATCGCGGGCCCGACCGCATTCCGCGCAAGTGGGCTGAGCGCATGAAGACGTCCATCAGCTCGCTTTGCCCATTCGTAAACACCCACCGCATGGTCCGCGATTACACCTGCGAGTACTACACCGCGGCCCACGAACGATTCCGCGCACTGGAGGCGAACGGTGCCGCCCGCGCGCGGGAACTTGCCGCGGCCATGAATCGGATCCGCACGGAATGGCACAACGTCTGGATTGGCGCAGTTGAGGACGGACCGGAGAACAACGTCCCGGTGGCCTCCACAATACGGGTGCATGCGCGGGTTCATCTCGGGCGCCTGACTCCGCAGGATGTCGAGGTCGATCTTTACCTCGGGCGCGTGGCTCCGGAAGGCGAACTGGTGGAAAGCCGAGTCGTGCCCTTGCAGGCGGAAGGCAAGGATGCCGAGGGCGCCTACCACTATGTGGGCGCGACCGCAGTGGGGCACAGTGGTCTGCATGGATTCACCTTGCGGGTGCGGCCGAGCCATCCTGACCTGTCTGTCGCATTTGTCCCCGGGCTAATTTGCTGGGCCGAGGAGGCTGGCACCGCCCCAGCCGTGGGATAACAGCCCGCAGAAAACTTGTTTTGAAGCGTTGGCGCAGAATGAAGAATGCAAGAAAGTCGGCGAGATTCTGCCAATCCGCTAAGCCGCTATATCTCAACATTGACTCAGCTGAGGTCCCTTAGACCACCACGGCGTGTTGACGCTGACAGCGGCCTCAACCACAACCCGTCAGCCGAAGTATTGTTTTAGCCTTGGAGCGTTTCGATAACTTCCGACGTGCCATACTGGCGGCCTCCCACGCCGCAGTCAGTATGGTCGTTCAGCCTGGGGGGCTGATGGTCCCGAAGCCGGTCTCGGGACCGCGAGACGAAGCGCTGAAAGGCTCCCGGATTACTTCGGCATTGCCGACAATGTGCCAGGGATCGGGTTTGGCAGTTCGACATTTCAGATTCAAATGTGCCGGCCAAGCAATCTGGCCGATCTTGCGGGATCCCCCCGGTCGAGGTAATTCTTGTCGACGTCAAACGCGGCGAGGGCATACTCAAACCCGATCCGTGCCATCTTGTCGAACATTGCGAGAACGACGCCCTTTTCGAATTTGGAGGCCACATGCGCTCACCTTGCATTTCTCACTTTGCGGGCCGATAATGTCGGCACTTCGGCAACGGAACCGAGAAGGCCATGGCCAACATTAACTACAAAACCTACGCGATGAACGCGATCACGCCCATGAAGTGGTGGAAGACGTGGATCGTTCGCGTCTTCCTTTTCATCCTGGGGGCAATTAAACCGTTGCAAAAAGATCTGGTGCAACTTTCTTTCATTCATTTTGCCCGATGGGTCATCATTACACGCAGTAAGTTTCCCCATGCTGCCCAACAGCAGCCGAAGGAGGAACTGAAGTACGACTATCTGCTGTTCTTCAGTAACTTCAACGGAACCTGGAACCAGTACATCGATGCATTTTCGGCCGTCTTGAGCCGAGGATTGAATTCCATCTGGCGGTGGAGTGAAAAGTTCCCTGGTTCGGTTCCGGTGACGCCGTTCAAGCAATACATAGCGCGTTGCCAGTTCGATACGGATTACTACTACACTGCCTATCCTTACGCCGCCACCAACGACGTGAAGGCGGCACATCGGGTACAGTCGGCGCTTGAGGCTTTTGAAAAAGAGAGCGCGGGTAAGTCGCCGGAAGAGTTCGCGCGTTCTTATCTGACGTTCCTAGTGGCGGTCCAACGTGATCTTGGGGAGACTGGCAAGGCGCCAATAGGCACATAGGAAGAGGAGAGTATGGCGAATCAAAGTGGAAACGTGTATGGACTGACCGTCCTTTCGCCTATTCTGCAGGATCCAAATGCGGAAACTTCGCACAATTGCGCAATCCGAATGAATTTGGCTGGGCTGCCTCGAGATGAATCCAGCCCGTTTGCCAGAGTGTCAAGCACCCACATGGCGCGATTGGTAGTGATGGATGACGTGGTGTACGTGGGCATGCCTTCTTGCGAGGAGCATCTGAAGTCGCAGTATCTTGTCTTCGAAACGAATTTTGACGGTGATCTCGATACCTACCTGGCCCGCATGGCGGGCGAGATCCCAACGGAAGTGGATGGGATCTGGCAGCATTGCTGGGGTTATCCGGGAGTACAGGACGTCGGAGCTTTTATCTCCTATATGAAGATGTGCCAGATCACCACTACGTTTTACTTTGCCGACGTCAACAACAAGACAGTGCAGCAGACATTGAGGGCACTCCAAACGCAAGCCGCAGTGGCGGAATTTATTGAAAATAACCAAGGCAGGACCCCTGTCGAGCTCCAGAAATCCTTTGCAGACTTCTTACAAATGTTGCGCAACGCGCCGCCACCCATCCCCGGTCGCCCCGGAACTGGCGGGCCGCCTCGCATCGAGACAAGAATGAAGTGGGCAACCAAGAATTAGCCAAGACAGGGGGGCAACGCCAAATGAGTAAATTAGACGCGACCGACATTCAAGGATTCGTCTTGCGGGGATACGGCCTCCCCTTCGCACGCTATATGTTTCTCGAGATTGCTGATGCTCATAGCGGGCAGGTTTTCATTGGACGGCTCTTGGATCAAGTCACCACCGGCGAACACTGGGATGCGGGCAAGCCCGAGTGGACGCTGAACATCGCTTTCACGCACAAGGGCCTAGTGAACCTGAAGCTACCCGATGCCTCGCTTCTGAGCTTTCCGGTGGAATTTCTTCAAGGCATGAAGGCGCGAGGCGAAATTCTTTCCGACGCAGGTGAGAACGGTTCCGAAAAGTGGGACGCAGTCTGGCGCGACGGCCGGGTCGACATCTGGCTGGCCGTGAATTCCAAAACCAAAGAGACTCTGGATGTGGTTTGTGCCGACCTGCAAAGACTGATGGGGGAGACGGGCGGGGCCAAGGTAGTTGACTCGCAGGACGCGGGAGCATTTTTTATCGATGGCCATTGGAGTGCCAAAGAGCATTTCGGCTACACAGATGGATTCGGCAATCCCGATTTCCTTGGCGTGGAACGTGACACCCAACCCGGCCAAGGAAAACTGATCGCCGATGGCACTTGGGCTCCCCTGGCCACCGGTGAGCTTCTACTAGGATATGCGGATGAAGCGGGCGAACTCCCCGTGGCGCCGATTCCTCACCTACTCGCCAGCAACGGGACATTCATGGTGTATCGAAAGCTGCACCAGAACGTCGCCACATTCCGCCGGTATCTGGAAGAAAACGGGAAGCTCTACTCAGGAGGGAAAGAGAAGCTGGCTTCGAAGTTTATCGGCCGCTGGCGTGATGGGACGCCGGTCGAGCTTTCGCCCGACGCGCCCAATCAGGAAATCGTGAAAGACAAGCAACGGAACGTAAACTTCACCTTCGGCAACGATTTGGAAGGCTGGTGCTGCCCCATTGGCGCGCATGTGCGGCGCATGAATCCTCGGGACGCGTTCGGCTTCAACGGCCGGCTGATTAACCGCCGCCGCATCACGCGGCGCGGCCTGCCGTACGGGCCGTACGTGCCGGAGGATCAGCCGGTAAGGGACGACGGCGAGCACGGAATCATTTTTATGGCGCTCAACGCGAGCCTATTCCGGCAGTTTGAGTTTGTGCAGCAGCAGTGGTTGGAATACGGCAACGACGCTCGGCTCGGCAATGAGAAAGACATGCTGATGGGCGACCATGAAGGACGTGACAGATACACGATCCAGGGGACAGAAGATCCGAAGAATCCGCCGTTTGTGTGCGGCGGTCTGCCGAACTTTGTGGAGCTACGCGGCGGAGACTATTTTTTCCTGCCCAGCATGACGGCGCTGCGCATGATCGCCGCGGGCACGGTGGATCCTCGGTAAGAAAAGCGATGAGGGCATATCGGGGTTCAAAACAGGATTTTGTCAGAGCGACGGGCAATCCTGAAGTAACTTGGTAACTTCTGAGGCCACGGAGCACTCTCCGGACAATCCGGGTCGCCCAGTTGAGGTAACACGGGCAATCCTGAAGTTATACGAAAGCGAGATATGGATTGCATTGGTAACTCGCGCCCAGCGAGACGCGCGGTTCCCCCGAAGTCTTCTTCTGGGTAGTTGGCTGCGCTACGGAGTCGATTCCGGTCGCATGATACGCAACTTGGAAGTTAGCAAGCAACTTGGCGGCGCTAGGAGAATTGGTACGGCGATTCGCAAGACCAATCCCTCGGCGTGTGGCGCTACTTGGCGGCGACCACCGGCTTGACCTGATTGAATTCCGGGCTCTTCCAGAGCTCGCCGCCATACTCCAGGAAGTCGGCGGTGATCTGCGCGACCTCTTGTCCGTAATACCGCTCCACGATGTGCAAGGCGAGGTCAATGCCCGAGGTCAGGCCGCCGGCCGTGGCCACCTTACCGTTCTCGACAAACCGGGTCCCACTCACGAAGTGCACAGCGGGGTACTGTTTCTGCATGTCCGCCGCGTACATGTGGTGCGTGGTGGCGGTCTGGCCGTCGAGCAGGCCATACTTGGCGAGCATCGATGCGCCGGTGCAAAC